>JAGXAV010000585.1 GCA_018971455.1 Rhodospirillales bacterium | reverse complement strand
GAACCCCAACGCCGCCCAGGCGGCGCAGCATTTCCCCGCCCAGCTGCGCGACCTGCTGGCCTGGCTCGCCGGCGAAAGACTGGTCGAGGGACACCCTTTCCGCGACATCCGCGCCATGCCGGCCGGCCCCACCGTGCCGGAGGTGTGGGTGCTCGGCCGCGCGGATTACGGCGCGCAGGTCGCCGCCCCTTTCGGCCTCCCCTATTGCTTCGCCCATTTCATCACCGATGGCGCCGGGGCGGCCGAGGCGCTGGAGACCTACCGGCTCGGCTACCGACCGAGCGCGCGCCACCCGCGCCCGCAGGCCGCATTGTGCGTGTGGGCGCTGGCCGCCGACAGCGCGGCCGAGGCGACGCGGCTGACCAGCAGCCGGGTGCTCGCCCGGCTGTGGCGCGACCGCGGCATCTTCGCCCCCCTGCCCTCGCCCGAGGAGGCGGCCGCCTACGCCTATGCGCCGGGCGAGGCGCAGCGCGCGGCAGGCATCGCCGAGCGCGCCATTCACGGCACGCGGGACGCCGTCGCCGCCCGACTGCGCGCGCTCGGCGCGGACATGGGCGTCGACGAGATCGCCGTGCTGACGACGGTGCACGATGCCGAGGCGCGCCGGCGCAGCTACACGCTGCTCGCCGAGGCCTTTGCCGGCGAGGCGGCGGTCCGCGCCGCCTGAGTGCGGCTACAGCCCGGCAAACAGGGCGGTGGAGAGGTAGCGCTCGGCGAAGGACGGGGCGATGGCGATGATGCGCTTGCCGGCATTGGCCGGATCGCGCGCCAGGTCCAGCGCCGCGTGCAGGGCGGCACCGGAGGAAATGCCGATCGGCAGCCCCTCGCTGCGGGCCGCCCGCCTGGCCGCGGCGATCGCCTCGCGCTCGCTGACGCGCAGCACGCCGTCCATCAGCGACATGTCCAGCACCGCCGGGATGAAGCCGGGGCCGATGCCCTGCACGCCGTGCGGCCCCGGCTCGTCGCCGGACAGCACGGCGCTCTCCGCCGGTTCGACGACGAAGACTCGCAGCGCCGGGCGGCGCGGCTTGAGGCGGCGGGCGATGCCGGTGAGCGTGCCGCCGGTGCCGGCGCCGCCGACGACGAGATCGACCTCGCCGCCGGTGTCGGTCCATATCTCCTCGGCGGTGGTCTGCTCGTGAATGGCCGGGTTGGCGGGATTGTCGAACTGGCGGGGCATCCAGGCGCCCGGCGTGGCGGCGATGATCGCCTCCGCCCGGGCGATGGCGCCGGCCATGCCCTGGCGCGCCGGGGTGAGCTGCACCTCCGCGCCCATCAGCCGCAGCATCTTGCGCCGCTCGATGGAGGCGCCCTCGGGCATGCAGACGATCAGCTGGTAGCCGCGTGCCGCGGCGACGAAGCCGAGGGCGATGCCGGTATTGCCGGAGGTCGGCTCGACCAGCACGGAGCGGCCGGGATGGATCAGCCCCTCGGCCTCGGCGCGCTCGATCATCGCCAGGCCAATGCGGTCCTTGACCGAGCCGAGCGGGTTGAAGAACTCGAGCTTGAGCAGCAGATCCGCCTTCAGCCCCTCCTCGGCGATCAGGCGGGGCAGGCGCACCAGCGGGGTGTTGCCGATGGTGTCCAGAATGCTGGCGTGGATTCGGCCTCGGCCGACTCGGGGGGCGGGATTGTCCATGGCGGGTGTTTATCACAAGGCGCGGACGTGATTTAACCGCCGCGAAAACCGGGGGTAGAGGGCCGACATGCTGATCCGCAGGGACCGCGCGATGGTGGCGGTGACGATCATGCTCGACGTGGCGTTCCATGCCGGCCGCTCGGCGACGGTGAGTGCGGCCGATATCGCCGAGCGACTGGGGCTGGCGCGACGCGGCATGGAGCCGCTGCTGCAGGCGCTGTCGCGGGCCGGGCTGCTCGACAGCGTGCGCGGCCCGCGCGGCGGCTATCGCCTCGGCCGGCCGCGCCGCGACATCCGGCTGGCCGACATCGTCGCCGTGGTGACCGCCGACGAGG
>JAGXAV010000584.1 GCA_018971455.1 Rhodospirillales bacterium | reverse complement strand
CCCATCGCTTCCTCATGTTATTCGATATGATTGTTATGTCGCATATCTATCGCCTCCGGCCCTGTCAATCCCGAGAGGGCTGCGCCATGATCGCGCGCCCATGGGAACCAGAGACATGCCGCCTGCCGCCCCCGCGCTGGAATTTGCCTTCGAGGCGCAGGTGCGCGTCGCCCCGGCGATCGAGGCCGGCACGCTGCCGGCCGGCCGGCGGCGCATCATCCCAATCCTCGGCGGCACGGTCAGCGGCCCGCGCCTGGCCGGAACGGTGGTGCCCGGAGGGGCCGACTGGCAGATCGTCCAGCCCGACGGGCTCACCGACCTCACCGCCCGCTATACGCTGCAAGCCGAGGACGGTACCTTCATCGGCGTGGTCAATCGCGGCCTGCGCCATGGCCCGCCGGAGGTGATGGCGCGGCTGCTCGCCGGCGAGCGGGTCGATCCGGCGCTGATCTATTTCCGCTGCACGCCGGTCTTCGAGGCGCCGGCGGGCCGGCATGAATGGCTGGCGCGGCACATCTTCCTCGCCACCGGCGAGCGCCATCCGGACGGCGTTCTCATCCGCTTTTTCGTTGTCACGTAGGATCATCCTCATGCCGACCGGGCTGCGCAAGGGACTGACGAGTTACGGCGACGCGGGATTCTCCCTGTTCCTGCGCCGCGCCTTCATCAAGGCCATGGGCTATTCCGACGACGCGCTCGATCGCCCGATCATCGGCATCACCGACACTTTCTCCGACTTCAATCCCTGCCACGGCAACGTGCCGGACCTGATCGCGGCGGCCAAGCGCGGCATCATGCTGGCCGGCGGCATGCCGATGGCTTTCCCGACCGTCAGCATCCACGAGAGCTTCGCCCATCCCACCAGCATGTTCCTGCGCAACCTGATGGCTCTGGACACCGAGGAGATGATCCGCGCCCAGCCGATGGACGCCGTCCTGCTGGTCGGCGGCTGCGACAAGACCATTCCGGCGCAGCTGATGGGGGCCGCGAGCGCCGAAATCCCGGCCATCGTGCTGCCCACCGGGCCGATGCTGGTCGGCCATTACAAGGGCGAGGTGCTCGGCGCCTGCACCGATTGCCGGCGTCTGTGGGGCCGGCACCGCGCCGGCGAGATGAGCGAGGCGGAGATCGAGGAGGTCAACGGACGCCTCGCGCCGACCAAGGGCACGTGCATGGTGATGGGCACGGCCAGCACGGTGGCCTGCATGACCGAGGCGCTCGGCATGGCGCTGCCCGGCGCCGGCACCGCGCCGGCGACGCATGCCGACCGCATCCGCCTCGCCGAGGCGTCCGGCGCGGCCGCGGTGCGCCTGGCGGCGAGCGGCACCACGCCGCGCCAGATCATGACGGAGGCCGCCTTCCGCAACGCCTTCACCGTGTTGCAGGCGATCGGCGGCTCGACCAACGCGGTGATCCATTTCACCGCCATCGCCGGACGGCTCGGCATTCCCATCGACCTCGACGCCTTCGACCGCATGGGGCTCGACGTGCCGGTGCTGGTCGATCTCAAGCCCTCGGGCGATCACTACATGGAGCATTTCCACTGGGCCGGCGGCGTGCCCCGGCTGATGCAGGAACTGGCGCCGATGCTGGATGTGTCGCAGCGCGGCGTGTCGGGGCGAACGCTGGCCGACATCATGGCGGATGCCGAGCAGGTGCCCGGCCAGACGGTGATCCGCCCGCGCGAGGCACCGATCGCCACCGGCGGCGGGCTGGCCGTGCTGCGGGGCAATCTGGCCCCGCGCGGGGCGCTGCTCAAGCGCTCGGCAGCAACACCGCGGCTGATGCAGCACGAGGGGCGCGCGGTGGTGTTCGAGGGGCTCGAGGACATGGCCGCCCGCCTCGACGACGAGGCGCTCGACGTCGCGGCCGAGGACGTGCTGGTGCTGCGCAATGCCGGGCCGATCGGCGCGCCCGGCATGCCGGAGGCCGGCTACATCCCCATTCCACGCAAGCTGGCCCGCGCCGGGGTGAAG
>JAGXAV010000039.1 GCA_018971455.1 Rhodospirillales bacterium | reverse complement strand
GCTCTTCTGGGCCAGGAGCCCGCCCGGATCAATGGGCAGGCGCGCCGCGGCTCAGGGCGTGACGGGCGGGCAGCCCCGCGACCGCCACCGCGCCCTGCGCCGCCGGCGCGCCGGTGCGGGGTCCGTCACCGCCAGCCAGGCCCGCCCGCCCACCGCCTTGATCAGCGCCAGGCCATCACGGTCGAGCGCGAAGGACTGCCCGGCCGAGAGCGCAATATCGCGCGGGTCGCAGGCCTGGGTCAGCCAGACCGCGCCGTCCAGCACCGTCAGCCGGCTGCCCGCGCCGTCACGCAGGGCCAGCACGCCGTCGGCGCCGAGCAGCACCGGCTGGCTTGGATTGACATGACTGAAAGTCATTTCCATCACACGACCTCCTGGGGCCGGGCCCCTTGTGCCGGGACAGCAAGAGCCCATTAATCCCCTCGTCAGATGAAAGAATTGCACCGGCCTCACAGCCTGTCATACGATCAATTCTCACGCTTTGGATGAGTTTAAGGAATGTCAAACCGGCGCTATGACCTGCCGCCCCTGGCCTTCATCCAAGGCTTCGAGGCGGCCGCGCGGACCCTGAGCTTCACCCGGGCCGCGGCGGAGCTGTTCGTCACGCAATCGGCCATCAGCCGCCAGATCAAGGCGCTGGAAGCGAATCTCGGCGTCGCCCTGTTCGAGCGCCGGCACCGCGCCCTGGTCCTCACCGAGGCCGGGCGCCGGCTGCACGCGATGGCCGGCGCGGTGCTCGACCAGGTGCAGGAGACCACCGCCCGGCTACGCGCCGATGGCCGCGCGCAGACCGTCTCGCTCACCACCACCACCGGCTTCGCGGCCCTCTGGCTGATCCCCCGGCTGCGCCGCTTCACCGCCAGCCACCCCGCCATCGACGTGCGGATCTCCGCCACCGACACCACCGTCAATCTCGAGCGGGATCTGGTCGATCTGGCGATCCGCTACTGCGCGCCGCAAGCCGCCCCGCCTCACGCCATGCCCCTGTTCGGCGAGCAGATCCTGCCGGTCTGCAGCCCGGCCCTGCGGGACGACCCGGCCACGCCGCTGCGCGTCCCGGCCGATCTGCGCCGCCACGTGCTGCTGCATCTGGAGACCCACGCCATGGCCGGCACATGGATGGAATGGGGCAGCTGGCTGACCTCGCTCGGCATCGCCGACCTCAAGCCGGCCGGCGCCCTGCGTTTCAGCCAGTACGACCAGATGATCCAGGCGGCGATCACCGGCCAGGGCGTGGCCCTCGGGCGCCTGCCGCTGATCGGGGAATTGCTGCGGGCGGGCACGCTGGTCGCCCCGTTCACGGGCAGCGAGGCGGCAACGCGCGGCTACGTCATCCTCACCGCCGGTCACGCCGCCGGCAAGGCGCACGTGGCGCAGTTCCGCGCCTGGCTGCTGGACGAGGCGGCGGCGGCCTGACGCCGCCGGCTACTCCGCCGAGACGGTCTCGGCGGCGATGCTTTCGGGGCCCGTGTACAGGTGCGGCCAGCGGCGGCGCACCACCGGACTCGCGCTCGAATAGGCGTAGCAGGTGTTGAGCAGCCGCGCCGAGCCGTCGCTGGCCGAGACCACGCCCGGCTGCCCGCCCTTGGCGGCGGCGGCGGCCTCGCGGCGCGAGCGGATCGGCCAGAGCGTCTGAAAGGCGGTGGTCGCGATCTGCTGGAGCAGCTCGCGCAGATGCGTGCAGCCCGCGGTGCCGCCGACCCGGGCATTGGCTTCCTTGAGGAAGCCGGCCTTGATGGTCAGCCCCACCAGGCCAGCGAAACTCGCCGCACCGCCGGGGCAGACATGGAACGGCCCGTGATCGGTCACCGCCTCGCAGGCGGTGATGCGCATGGTGTCATCGATGGTCAGGCGCACCCACATCTCGTGCAGCGGCTCGTCCGGCGCGATGGCCCCGCGATCCGCACTTTCGAAGCCGTAGGTTTTCACGTCGGTGATATGGGCCTCGATGTCGAACAGCCCGTCCTCGCGCTCGTAGCCGTCGATGGCGATGGCACGGCGATGCAGCTTGTGACGCGCCACGGCATGGCTCAACGGCATGCAAAATCCTCCGGGCCGCGGCGCGCATGTTGCGTCGCAAAATCCCATTAGGCCAGGATCACCGGCCTTTTCAACCGCGCCCGGCGCAGATCAGACGGGCGGCTCGCCCTGGACGGGGCTCGCCCCGAGGCCGGCCATCAGGACCGTCACGGCGGCGATGGCCGCCTCCGCCTCGGCCGGATCATTGCCCTTGGCGACGATGGCCACGCCGTTGCCGGCGGCGCGATAATAGGGGTAGCTGCCGAGATCGAGCGCCGGGTGCGCCGCCTGAATTGCCGCCAGCCCCTCGGCGATGCGCCCCTCCATCACCCCCTGCGCATGCACCGCGCGCGAGACGATGGGCGGCCCGCCGGCCAGGCTGGGCGCCAGGCTGTCGAACATCGCCTGCATGATGCGCGGCACGCCGGCCATGACGTGCACATTGCCGATGGTGAAGCCCGGCGCGATCGACACCGCATTGTCGATCAGGCTCGCGCCCCGCGGCATCGTCGCCATCCGCTGGCGCGCGGCATTGAACTCGCCGGGCTTGTAGTGACGTTCCATGCGGGCCCAGGCCTCCGGGTGCTTCTCCCACGGCACGCCGAAGGCCATCGCCACGCATTCGCTGGTGATGTCGTCATGCGTCGGCCCGATCCCGCCGGTGGTGAAAACATGATCGAACCTGGCGCGAACCTCGTTGACCGTGGCAACGATCGTCTCCACGACATCCGGGATCACCCGCACCTCGCGCACCGGAATGCCGAGCTCGCCCAGCCGCGTCGCGAGGAAGCGGATATTGGCATCCTGCGTCCGGCCCGACAGCACCTCGTTGCCGATCACCAGAACGCACGCCGTCGGGTTGCCCACCATGCCCATCTCCCCTGAGCCCACACCGGGCGCCGCGATTGCCGACACGCCGGCAACAGGCCACGGCTCCGCCCCGCCCGGGCGCAGCCCCAGGGCCCTGTTCCCTGTCATCGGCCAAGCGTAGCCCGGCCGGGGGATCAGAGGAAGTCGCGCAGCAGCGGGACCAGGGGGCGGTCGGCTTCCGGCATGGGATACTCGGCGAGCTTGCTGGGATGGACCCAGGCCAGGGTCTGGCCTTCGTGCGGGGTCGGCCTGCCCTTCCACCGCCGGCAGAGAAAGAGCGGCATGAGCAGGTGGAAGGTTTCGTAGGCGTGGGAGGCGAAGGCGAAGGCGGCGAGGCAGGTGGAGGCGACGTCGATGCCGAGCTCCTCCTTCAGCTCGCGGATCACCGCCGCTTCCGGGGTCTCGCCGGGATTGAGCTTGCCGCCCGGGAACTCCCACAGCCCGGCCATCTTCTTGCCCTCGGGGCGGCGGGCGAGCAGCACGCGGCCGTCGCTGTCGATCAGCGCGCAGGCGGCGACCAGTAGAAGCGGCCTGGTGCCGTCCTCGCGCGGCTCGGCCTCGGGGGCGCCGAAGATGTCGGTGCGCGTCGCCTCGAAACGCAGGATGCGGTGGTCGCCGCCGCGTGCGAGGAAGGTCTGCGTGCCCTCGCCGACATGGCGGAAGCCGATGCGGCGCAGCACCGCGATGGAGGCCGGATTGTCGGCGGCGACGGTGGCTTCCAGCCGATCGAGATCGAGATTGGCCAGCGCCCAGCGGGCCAGCCGCGTGCCGGCCTCGCTGGCGACGCCATGGCCCCAGAATCGGCGGCCGACCCAGTAGCCGAGCCGGGCGGTGCGGTGGTCCGGGTCCAGATGCAGGCCGATGCCGCCGACGATGGTTTCCATCTCGCCCTCATGCCCGGTGATGGCGAGATGGATGGCCCGCCCGCCGGCGAACTCGGCATGGGTGGAGGCGATCCACTCATCGGCCAGGCTGCGCGGGTAGGTGAAGGGCACCGAGGCGAGGTTGCGGCAGACCTCCCACTCATTGATCAGCCGGTGCATCATCGCCGCGTCCTCGGCACGGTAGGGGCGCAGCGTCAGGCGCTCGGTGGCGAGCGGCGCAAAGCCGCGCTCGGCGAGGGTTCCGGTCATCGGCGCGGGGGCACGGGATGCATCGCCCAGCAAGTGCCCAAACTCGGGCCCGGCCGCAAGGGCCGGCATGGCGCCGTCAGGCGCGGCGGCGCCGCCGGGTGAGCGCCAGCAGGGCCAGGCCGGGGGCCAGAAGGGCGGCGGCGGCGGGTTCGGGCACGCTGGTATCCCACCCGATCACGTCGAGCGCCGTGACATCGAGCGGGGTGATGGTCTGCACCGTGCCGCTGGCCAATGCCGGGTCCATCAGCGCCGGCACGCTGCCGGACCAGTGGCTGGGCTGGTAGAAATTGCCATCCGCGAAGGTGGCGAGGCTGGTCTGCCCGCCATCGATGGAGAAGCTCGCCGCCTCGCCGATCTGGTGGCTGAGCCCGGCGGCAGGCGTGGGCGATTGATAGCGGAACAGGTCGAGCGGCGTGTACGCGGCATCGCTGCCGACATTGGAGACGAAGCCCAGAGCGTGGCCGATTTCGTGCTCGGCGACACCGATCAGGTCGAACATACCGGCGCTGATGCCGCCCCCGGCATTGCGGCTGGTCTGGAAGGGCAGGGCCGGGTTGGAGGTGAACTCGATCTGCGCGTCGATCGCTCCGGCCGGGGTGGCGAATCCGATGGCGCGCGCATCGGCCGAGGTCATGGCGATGCTGCCGCCCGGCACGGCGGCCGGCAGATGCGCCACCGCCGTCGCATCGGCGGCGCTGGTGGCATCCAGCGCCAGCCGGGCGGCGACACTGCTATAGGGGGCGGTGACTTCGGCAATTGACGTCTGGCCGAGAATGTTGCTGCCGAGATCGCGGAAACCGATGGCGATCGAGACCGTGACCGGGTCGGTCAGCACGCTCTCCCACGCCGCGGCCGCCGCGCCGAAGGCCTGGCTCTCGGCGCCGGTCAAACTGTCTCCGGCGATGGGATCGAAGGTGATGGTGAGGGCGTGCGCGGGACCGGCAAGGCCAATCGCGCCGATGGCGAGAAGCAGGGGCAGGCGGGACATCGCGGGCTCCGGCGTGGCGTTTTGCCGGAGCGCAGTATCGCCGCGAGGACTTAACGGAAGATGAAAGGCGTCAGCTTCGGTAGCTGCCGTTGATATCGATGTAGCCATGCGTCAGGTCGCAGGTCCACACCGTCGCCTGGCCGCGCCCGAGGCCGAGATCGACGGCGATCTCCACCTCGCGGCCCTTCATGTGGGCAACCACCGGCGCCTCGTCGTAACCCGGCACCACGCCGCCGTCGCGCGCCATCCAGGTGCCGCCGATCGCCACCCCGATCCGATCGCGGTCGGCCGGCTCGCCGGCCTTGCCGACGGCCATGACGATGCGGCCCCAGTTGGCGTCCTCGCCGGCGATGGCGGTCTTCACCAGCGGCGAATTGGCGATCGACATGGCGATCCGCTTGGCCGATTTCGCCGACACGGCGCCGGCGACGTCGATGCGCACCAGCTTCTGCGCGCCCTCGCCGTCGCGGATCACCTGCAGGGCGAGGTCGAGCAGCAGGTCGTTCAGCTGGCGGCCGAAATCGGCCAGCCCCCGGCCACCCTCGGGGGCGACGCGGGCGTGGCGCGCCTGTCCGGTGGCGAACAGCAGCACGGTGTCCGAGGTCGAGGTGTCGCTGTCCACCGTGGTGCGGTTGAAACTCGCCTCGGTGCCGCGGGCGAGCAGTTTCTGCAGCGCCGGGGCGGGGATCTTCGCGTCGGTGAAGACGAAGCACAGCATGGTCGCCATGTCCGGCGCGATCATGCCGCTGCCCTTGGCGATGCCGGTGATGCGCACCTCGGCATCGCCGATCCGCGCGACGCGGGTGGCCGCCTTCGGGAAAGTGTCCGTGGTCATGATGCCGCGCGCCGCCGCTTCCCAGCCGGTCTCCGACAAGCCGGCATGCAGCGCCGGCAGGGCGGCGGTGAGGCGCTCATGCGGCAGCACCTCGCCGATCACGCCGGTGGAGGCGAGGAAGACCTGCCTGGGCGGACAGCCGACCAGACCGGCGGCGGCCACCGCCGTGGCCCGCGCCGCCTGCGCCCCGGCGCGGCCGGTGAAGACGTTGGCGTTGCCGGCATTGACCACCACCGCGCGGGCGCGCCCGGCCGGCAACGCGGCGCGGCACCAATCCACCGGCGCGCCGGGGCATTTGCTGGAGGTGAACACGCCGGCCACGGTCGTCCCGGGCGCCAGTTCGGCCAGCACCGCGTCGGTGCGGCCCTTGTAGCGGATTCCGGCCTCGGCGGCGGCCAGGCGCACGCCGGCGATGGGCGGCAGGGCGGGCAGCGGAGTGGCGAGCGGCGAGATGGGCAGGGCCATGGCGGTCTTCTTCTGCTGCGTGGAGAGCGTCTACTTCTTGGCCGGCGGGGGCGGCGGCACGGCGGTGTCGGTCGGGTGCGGCACCGTGCCGTCGGCATTGAATTTCTGCACCGTCACGCCGGCGCGCGCCTCTTCCAGCACCTTCTGGATGCCTTCCTTGATCAGCACCTGGCGGATTTCATCATGTTTTTCCGCCAGCGTCGCCGGCGGCGCGGCCCGGCGCGCCTCGACTTTGATGACATGCCAGCCGAACTGCGTCTGCACCGGGACCTGGGTGTACTCGCCGGGCTTGAGCGCGAAGGCGGCGGCCGAGAAGGCCGGCACCATGTCCCCCTTCTTGAAGAAGCCGAGCTCGCCGCCTTCGGCGCCGCCGGGGTCGGTGCTGTGCGCCTTGGCGAGGGCGGCAAAATCGGCCCCCTTCTTGAGCTGAGCGATGATCGCCTCGGCCTCCGGCCGGGTCTTGACCAGGATGTGGCGCGCCTGCACCTCCTCCTCGCCCGGCTTGTTGGCGAAATCCTTCTCATAGCGCGCCTTGATCGCCGCCTCGTCGGCCATCGGGCTGACATCGTGGGAGATCAGGGCGTTCTGCAGCGCGTCATCCTGGGCCGCGTGCATCTGGCGGATCACCGCGGGGTCCTTGTCCAGCCCCTGCTTGCGGGCCAGCACCAGCACCGCCTGGCGGTCGATCGCCTGATTGAGCAGCAGCGGAAACAGCACGGTCTGCGGCAGGCGGCGATACTGGTCGGGCAGCGCCTGAGCGGCCTCGGCGATGTCACTCAGATGAATTTCCTGATCATCGACCTTGCCCACCACCGGATCGGCCGGCAGTCCCGCCGGGGGGGCGGCCGTCGGGGCCGTTGCAGCCGGGGCAGAGGGCGTTGGGGTTGGGGCCGCCGGGGCCGCGGTCTGGGCGGCGACGGAAAGCGGCAGGCAGGCGGCCAAAAGGGCGGCGGAGAGGCGCAGGGTGCGCATGGGGGGTCCTCGGGAAGGGCGGCGGAGTTAAGCCGAAGGCGGCGCGGGTCACAAGGCGGCCACCGCACCCTCTCGCCCGCGGCCCGGCCCGGCGTTGACCCGGGACGGGGTGGGTCCTATCTGACAGCCTGCTGTCCGGGGCGGTTCCGCCCGCCCGGCTGCCTGCACCGGAAGGCCTTTCATGTTCGCCAGCATCGCCCGCACGCTCTTCGGCACCAGCAATGACCGCTCGCTCAAGGCCTATCAGCGCCGGGTGCCGCAGATCAATGGCTTCGAGCCGGCGCTGGCCGCGTTGTCCGACGAGGCGCTGCGGGGCAAGACCGCCGAGTTCCGCGGCCGCCTCGCCCAGGGCGCCAGCCTGGACGAGCTGCTGCCGGAAGCCTTCGCGGTGGTGCGCGAGGCGGCCAAACGCGCGCTCGGCATGCGTCATTTCGATGTGCAGATGATCGGCGGCATGGTCCTGCACGAGGGCAAGATCTCCGAAATGAAGACCGGCGAGGGCAAGACCCTGGTCGCCACCCTGCCGGTCTATCTCAACGCGCTGACCGAGAAGGGCGTGCACGTCGTCACCGTCAACGACTACCTGGCCCGGCGCGACGCGGAATGGATGGGCCAGATCTACAGCTTTCTCGGCCTGACCACCGGCGTGATCGTGCACGGCCTGTCCGAGGAGGACCGCCGCGCCGCCTATGCGTCGGACATCACCTACGGCACCAACAACGAATTCGGCTTCGACTACCTGCGCGACAACATGAAGTATCGCCTGGAGGACATGGTCCAGCGCGACTTCGCCTACGCCATCGTGGACGAGGTGGACAGCATCCTGATCGACGAGGCGCGCACGCCGCTGATCATCTCCGGCCCCGCCGAGGATTCGTCCGATCTCTACCGCACCGTCAACACGGTGATCCGCGACCTGGTCAAAGACCCGGAGACCTACGAGAAGGACGAGAAGTTCCGCACTGCCACCTTGACCGAGGACGGCTCGCACCGCGTCGAGGACATGCTGCGCGCCGCCGGCATCGTCACCGAGGGCAATCTCTACGACATCTTCAACGTCTCGGTGGTCCACCACGTCCAGCAGTCGCTGCGCGCCCACACGCTGTTCGCCCGCGACGTCGACTACATCGTGCGCGACGACAAGATCATCATCATCGACGAGTTCACCGGCCGCATGATGGAAGGCCGGCGCTATTCGGACGGGCTGCACCAGGCGCTGGAGGCCAAGGAGCACGTCACCGTCCAGCCCGAGAACCAGACGCTGGCCTCGATCACCTTCCAGAACTACTTCCGCCTCTACCCCAAGCTCGCCGGAATGACCGGCACGGCGATGACCGAGGCCGACGAGTTCGCCGAGATCTACCGCCTCGAAGTGGTCGAGATTCCCACCAACGTCCCGGTCATCCGCAAGGACAGCGACGACGAGGTCTATCGCACGGCGGGCGAGAAATACGAGGCGCTGGCCAATCTCATCGGCGAGGCGCGCGGGCGCGGCCAGCCGGTGCTGGTGGGCACCACCAGCATCGAGAAAAGCGAGACGCTGAGCGAGATCCTGAAGAAGAAGAAAGTGCCCCACGCGGTGCTGAACGCACGCTTCCATGAGCAGGAGGCGGTGATCGTCAGCCAGGCCGGCGCCCCGGGCGCGATCACCATCGCCACCAACATGGCCGGCCGCGGCACCGACATCAAGCTCGGCGGCAATCTGGACATGCGGGTGAAGCTGGAGCTGGCCGGCATCGAGAACGAGGAGGAGCGCGCTGCCCGCGCCGCCGCCATCAAGGCCGAGATCGAGGCCAACCACGCCAAGGTCAAGGAAGCCGGTGGCCTGTTCGTCATCGGCACCGAGCGCCATGAGAGCCGGCGCATCGACAACCAGCTGCGCGGCCGCTCCGGCCGCCAGGGCGACCCCGGCGGCTCGCGCTTCTTCCTCTCGCTGGAAGACGATCTGATGCGCATCTTCGGCTCCGACCGGATGGGCGGCATGCTGACGCGCCTCGGCCTGAAGGAAGGCGAGGCGATCACCCATCCATGGATCAACAAGGCGCTGGAAAAGGCGCAGAAGAAGGTCGAGGCGCGCAACTTCGACACCCGCAAGAACGTGCTGAAATACGACGACGTGATGAACGACCAGCGCCGCGAGGTCTATGCGCAGCGCCGCGAGTTCATGAAAGCCGCCGACGTTGCCGAGATCGTCGCCGACATGCGCGGCGAGGTGATCGACGCCATGGTCGAAACGCGCATCCCGCTCAAGGCCTATGCCGAACAATGGCAGGCCGCCGAGCTCGCCGAGGATGTCCGCCGCGTGCTCAACCTCGATCTGCCGATCGTCGAATGGGCCGGCGAGGAGGGCATCGACGAAGCCGGACTGCGCGAGCGCATCGTCGATGCGGCGGACGCGTTCATGGCCGTGAAGGCCGCCAATTTCGGCCGCGAGCTGATGCGCTTCGTCGAAAAGAGCCTGCTGCTCCAGGTGCTGGACCAGGTGTGGAAGGAACATCTGCTGGCGCTCGACCATCTGCGCCAGGGCATCGTGCTGCGCGCCTACGGCCAGCGCGACCCGCTCAACGAATACAAGAGCGAGGCCTTCGCGCTGTTCAACGCCATGCTGGAGGAACTCAAGGAGCGCGTCACCGCCTCGCTGGCACGCGCCGACATGGGCCCCGAGCCCGCGCCGATGCCGCCGCCGCCCGGCATGATGGTGGAAAGCCACCCCGACCCGGCCATGGCCGGCGCGATGGCGGCGACGGGCGCCGAGCCGGCCTACGAAATGGCCGCCACCACCCCGGTGGTCTCGGCCGCGCCGCTGCGCGGCGACGCGGTCGATCCGAACGACCCGGCCACCTGGGCCCGCACCGCGCGCAACGCGCCGTGCCCGTGCGGCTCGGGCAAGAAGTTCAAGCACTGCCACGGC
>JAGXAV010000583.1 GCA_018971455.1 Rhodospirillales bacterium | reverse complement strand
GGTGCGGCGCAGGACGCGCACCAGGTCGCCGTCTGGATCGAGAAGGCAGATCGCCGGCACGGGCACGTCGCGCAATCCCTTCTGCCGCCGCGCCTCGCGCAGCAGCGCGGCCGGCACGAACACGGACCCGGCAGCGGGATCCTTGTTGGCCAGCAGCGGAGCGATGGTCGGACGAAAGGGGGGAGCCAACGTGCCTCCGGCGCTGCTTGCCGGGCGCGGACCGCCGGGCGCGTTCATGCTATCGTGCGGGCGGCCGCTTGTGGGCGCAAGGGAGACGGACGTGACGATTGTCGAACGCCAGGCGCATTGGGACGAAGTCTATGCCGCCAGGGCCGAGACCGAGGTGACCTGGTTCGAGGCGAACCCGGCGATCTCCCTCGCGCTGATCCATGCCGCCGATCCCGGCCGCAATGCGGCGATCATCGACATTGGCGGCGGCGCCTCGCGTCTGGTCGATGCGCTGCTGGACGAGGGGTATCGCGACGTCACCGTGCTCGATCTGTCGGCGGCGGCGCTGGCGATGGCCCAGGCCAGGCTGGGTGCGCGCGCCGCCGCGGTGCGCTGGATCGCGGCGGACATCACGAGCTGGGAGCCGGCCGGCCTGTTCGATCTGTGGCACGACCGGGCGGCCTTTCACTTCCTGACCGAGCCGGCCGACCGCGCGGCCTACCTGACCCGCCTCCGGGCCGCCCTGCGCGTCGGTGGCCAGCTCATCATCGGCACCTTCGCCCCGGACGGCCCGGAGCGGTGCAGCGGCCTGCCGGTGCAGCGCCATGATGCGGCCTCGCTCGCCGCCGTGCTGGGGCCGGATTTCGCGCTCGCCGAGAGCCGCCCGCACGAGCATGTCACGCCCATGGGGCGGGTGCAGCGCTTCCAGTTCAGCCGCTTCCGTCGCATTGCTTGACGACGGCGAGAGGGCAGCGGATGGTTCCCTCTCCCCCATCTGCAAGCGAGGTACCCGATGAACATCGCCACCGCCCCTTCAGGCCTGGCCGGCGTCTCGGAGGCGGAGTGGAAGATCCGCTGCGATCTTGCGGCCCTCTACCGGCTGGTGGCGCATTTCCGCATGACGGATTTCATCTACACCCATCTCAGCGCCCGGATCCCCGGTCCCGAGCACCATTTCCTCATCAACCATTACGGCGTGATGTTCCATGAGATGCGCGCCAGCGACCTGGTGAAGATCGACCTCGATGGCAACGTGGTCGACCAGTTCGCCCAGAGCCGGCGGGTGAACGCCGCGGGGTTCTGCATCCATTCGGCGGTCCACATGGCGCGGCCGGATCTGATGTGCGTCGTCCACACCCATACCGCCGCCGGCATGGCGGTGGCGGCCCAGAAGGGCGGATTGCTGCCGATCAGCCAGCATGCGCTGAAATTCTACGGCCATCTCGCCTATCACGGCTATGAGGGCATCGCCCTCGACCTTGACGAGCGCGACCGGCTGGTCGCCGATCTCGGCGCGCACAAGGCGATGATCCTGGCCAATCATGGCCTGCTGGTCGGCGGCGCCACCATCCCCGAGGCCTTCCACAACATCTATTACCTGGAGCGCGCCTGCCAGGCGCAGGTGGCGGCGATGTCCGGGGGAGCGGAGCTCATCCTGCCGCCCGAGGAGGTGCGCCGCCACACTGCGGCCCAGTTCAACCCCGAAGGCGGCAATCTGGACCATTACGAGTTTGCCTGGGCCTCGGCGCTGCGGCTGATCGAGGGTGATCGGCCGGATTATCGCAGCTGAATGGCCGAACTTCTCTCGATTGAAGGCCTGCGCACGGTGTTCGGCCGTGGCGCGGGTGAGGTGGCGGCGGTGGATGGCGTTTCGCTCTCGGTCGGGCGCGGCCGCACGCTCGGCATCGTCGGCGAAAGCGGCTGCGGCAAGTCGATGCTCTCGCTCTCGGTGATGCGCCTGGTGCCGCAGCCGGGCCGCATCGCCGCCGGGCGGGTGATGTTCGACGGGCAGGACCTGCTCGGCCTCGGC
>JAGXAV010000038.1 GCA_018971455.1 Rhodospirillales bacterium | reverse complement strand
CTGGGCGGCGGCACCGATCTCGCGGCCGGCACCGCCGATCTGCATCTCGTGCTGCGGCCTGCCCTGCCGGACCCGCCGGCGCTGGCGCTGCGGGTGAGCGGGCCGCTGGGTAATCTGCGCCGCGCCCCCGACCTGTCCGACGCGATACGCTGGCGCGCGCGCCACGCGCTGCCCGATTGAGGCCGGGCGGTCAGAGCGGGATGCGCCCGTCCCGCAGGCCCTGGACGGTGATGTTCCGCTCGGCCGCGACGCACAGCAGATTGAGCGAGGCGGTGACGCCGAAGATGTTTGCCGCCTCGCCGGCGAAATTCTCCGGCTCGAAGAGCGGGGGCGTGTGCCAGTAGAGCTGGTAGTTCCAGCCGAGCAGCAGCGCGACCAGCTCGGCGGCGCGCTCGGTGCGGTCGTTCTCGACATAGAGGAAGGGGCTGTGCGCCGCGACCGAGGCGGCGGCACCGCGCAGCACTTCGACCTCCATGCCCTCGGCATCGATCTTCAGCAGATGGCAGGCGGGCAATGCGAGATCATCGAGCCGGCGCAGCGTCACGCGCTCGCCGCTGGTGGCGCCGCGCAGCGACAGGCCACCGAAATTGTTGGTCCGGTCCGGCGCGAGGGCCGGGACCAGGATTTCGCCGGCCTCGGCGCCGGCGGCTTCATGGCGGGCGAGCACGTTGGTGCAGCTGTTGAGTGCGAGATTGGCGCACAGTGTCTGAAAGACGATGCGCTGGGGCTCGAACGCGTGCACCCGCCCGCTCGGCCCGACGAGCTGGGCGAGGCCCACGGGGTGGGCGCCGCTATTGGCGCCGACCTCGACGACATGCGCGCCGGCGCCGACCAGCTTGGCGAACAGCACCATCTCGCCCGGCGAGAACTCGCCATAGGTGGCCAGCGACGCGCCGACATACTGGTCATGGCGATTGAACAGCATCGGGCCGTGGCGGCACAGGGCAAGGCGGTTGAAGCCCGCTTCAGGCAGGATCGGCACCGGTGTGGCAGGCATGCTATCCTCTCGTCATGACGAATTCCGTTGCACCATTCACCAATCCGGCGCGGCCATCGCGGAGCCGTGCGCCGTGATCGCGATCGGGCGCGGCATCATGCTCGACGAGAGCGAACTTCACGAGGATTTCCTGCGCGCCTCGGGGGCCGGCGGGCAGAATATCCAGAAGGTCGAAACCGCGGTGCAACTGCGCTTCGACGTGCGCCGTTCCCCGAGCCTGCCCGAGGCCGTCCGCGGCCGGCTGGAGCGCCTGGCGGGCCGGCGGCTGACCAAGGAGGGCGTGCTGGTGATCACCGCCCAGCGCCACCGCACCCGCGAGCGCAACCGCGCCGACGCGCTGGAGCGGCTGGTGGCGCTGGTCCGCGAGGCGGCCGAACCCCCGCCGCCGACCCGCCGCCCGACCCGGCCGAGCCGCGCCGCGCGGGCCCGCCGCGTGGACAGCAAGACCCAGCGCGGCGCCATCAAGACCCTGCGCGGACGACCGGAGACGGAGTAGCCCGCGGCTACATGCCCCAGCGGCGTACGAACCAGATTTTGACCAGGTGCGTCAGAACCGCATAGCCGAGCATCATGGTCGCGACGAGCGGCCAGTAGAGGGGCGGCAAGGCCACGAACCCGAGAGCGTGGCCGATGAACGTTGAGGGGATGGCGGCACCGGCGACGACGACCATGATGGTCGTCGCGATCAGCGGCATGCTGGCGCGGCTTTCCACAAACGGTATCCGCGCGGTGCGGATGATGTGGATGATCAGGGTCTGCGTCAGCAGCGATTCCACGAACCAGCCCGCCTGAAACAGGGCCGGCCGGTCCCAGGCATGAAACACGTAGAGCATCATGAAGTAGGTCAGATAGTCGAAGATCGAGCTGAGCGGGCCGATGATCAGAACGAAGCGGGTGAGGTTGCCGATATCCCATTGGCGGGGTACCCGGAGATACTCCTCGTCCACCAAATCGGTCGGAATGGTGGTCTGCGAGATGTCGTAGAGCAAATTGTTGGTCAGAACCTGGATGGGCGCCATCGGCAGGAAGGGCAGGAAGATGCTCGCGCCGAGGACACTGAACATGTTTCCGAAATTCGAGCTGGCGCCCATCTTGATGTATTTGACGATGTTCCCGAAGACCTTGCGGCCCTCGATCACGCCGTCGCCGAGGACGGACAGGCTCTTCTCCAGCAGGATGATGTCGGCCGATTCCTTGGCGATGTCGACGGCCGTATCGACCGAGATGCCGACATCCGCCGCTTTGAGGGCGGGGCCGTCATTGATGCCGTCGCCCAGAAACCCCACCACATGGCCGCGCCGGTGCAGCGCCTCGATCACGCGGGCCTTTTGCGCGGGCAGCAGCTTGGCGAAGACCGCCACCGATTCGCAGAGAATGGCCAGCGCCTCATCGGACATGCCGTCCAGCTCGTGCCCCAGGACGATGCGATCCACCGCAAGCCCGACCTGGCGGCAGATGGTGCGCGTGACGAGATCATTGTCGCCGGTCAGGATCTTCACCGTCACGCCGTAATCGTTCAGCGTCCGGATGGCGTCGGCCACCGTCTCCTTCGGCGGATCGAGGAAGGCGATGTAGCCGAGCAGGGTCATCCCGGCCTCCTCGGCTTCCTGGTAGGTTGCCAACGGCGCCGGGAATTCCTTGAACGCAACCCCCACGACACGGAAACCCTCGGCATTCAGCCGGGCCATTTCCCGCTTGGCATCACCAAGCAGCGTGGCGCTGAGCGCGCCGCTGCGTTCGCCCAGACTGTAACGGTCGCATACCGCCAGCACCTCCTCCACGGCACCCTTTGTGATCATCAGGTGAGCGCTGTCCGGGCGCGCGAGCACGACGGACATGCGCCGGCGTTGAAAATCGAACGGGATCTCGTCGACCTTCGTGTAGGCGGCGATGTGGCCGACATGCTCGGGCCGGTTCTCGTGCGCCAGCACCGCCTCGTCCAGCAGGCTTTTCAGGCCGGATTGGTGGAAGCTGTTGAGATAGGCGTATTCGAGCACGCGCTCGCTCTCCTCGCCCTCGAAATCCAGGTGGTATTCGAGGATGACGCGGTCCTGCGTCAGCGTTCCGGTCTTGTCGGTGCACAGGATATCCATCGCGCCAAAATTCTGGATCGCGTTCAGCCGCTTGACGATCACCTGCTTGCGCGCCATCGCCATGCCGCCGCGGGCAAGGTTGACGGTGACGATCATCGGCAGCATTTCCGGCGTCAGCCCGACGGCGACGGCAAGGGCGAAGAGCAGGGCCTCCAGCCAATCGCCCTTGGTCAATCCGTTGATGAGGAAGACCGCCGGCACCATCACGACAATGAAACGGATCATAAGCCAGGTAAAGCGGGTGATGCCGCGGTCGAAGCTGGTGGGCATGCGCTGGCCGACCACGTCTCCGGCCAGCTGGCCGAAGAAGGTCGCGGCGCCGGTCTGCAGGACGATTGCGGTTGCGCTGCCGCTGATGACGCTCGTGCCCATGAAGCAGATATTCGCGAAGGCGAAGGGATCATCCGCCGTGGCCGGCGGCACCTGGTCAAGCTTGTCCACCGGCATCGCCTCGCCGGTCAGGGCCGCCTGGTTGACGTGCAGGTTTTTGCTCGCCAGCAGCCGCAGATCGGCCGGCACGAGGTCGCCGGCGGACAGGTGCACCACATCGCCAGGAACCAGCGCCTCGATCGGGATCTCGATCATGCGCGGCGGGCCGGAGGCGGGACGGCGGGTGACGGTCGCGCTTGTGCGCACCATGGCGCGCAGCCGTGCCGCGGCGTGGTTCGAGCGATGCTCCTGCACGAAGGCCAGGATGACGCTGAGCGCCACCATCAAACAAATGATGATTGCCGCCCGCGCGTCCCCGGTGATCCACGACACGGCCGCAAGCGACAGCAGCAAGGCGTTCAGCGGGTTCTTCACCCGCCCGGCGAACTCTCGCAGCATGCCGTGCTCGTGCTCGCGCGCCACCTGGTTGGGCCCGACACGCGACAGCCGCGCGGCGGCCTCGGCGTCGGTCAGGCCCTCGGTGCCACCAGCCAGGCGGCGCAGCAGATCGTCGGGCGCCAGGCGCGCCAGTGTGGCCATCAGGGTGGCCATCAGCGCGGCCGCCGGCGCGTCGGGCCGCACCGGCTTCGGGGCGGCAGACGGCCCCGGCATTCTCACCGTTCCATGCGGCGTCATTCCATGCGCTGCTTTGCCAGAAGTGCCATGTCGCCCGCCATCTCGGCGATCATCCAGTCGCGGATGGCGGCGACGACGTCGCGCACCGGGCGCGCCCGCGACGCCAGCAGGTGGTAGCTTCGCCCGGTGCGGATGCGCCGGCTCGAGGCGGGAACGAGGCTGCCGACGGCGAGGGCGCGCGAGACCACGGTGATCCAGCCAAGGGCGACCCCTTCGCCGTTCATGGCCGCCTGCAGGACCACGCCGTAATCGGAGAACTCGATCCAGGTCGGCCGCAGGGCGCGGCTGCTGACGATGCCGCTCCATAGCGTGTCGCGGTCGAGCGGTGTGTCGGAGAGATGCAGCAGGGTGTGGCCGCTGCCCCGCGTCGCCTGCTCCAGCGTGCCGTTGCGCGCCAGATAGGCCGGGCTGCACACCGGAATGATCAGCTCCGGCGCGAATGGCCAGCTGTGGAACTCGCTGTCGTGCTCGGTCATCATCCGCATGGCCAGATCGACATTGCCCGGCGGCCCGCGCAGCGCGCCCGAGATCAGCTGGAAGCGCAGATCCACGGCCGGGAACACTTTGTGGAACGCGCCCATCCGGGGAATGAACCAGTGCGTCACGAACGCGGTCGAGAGCGAGAGCTCGACGACCTGCTGGCGGGTGCGTTGGGCGACGATCTCCTGCAGCGCCGCGACGACTTTCTGGAACCCCTCGCTCAGGGCGTCGTGCAGCACCTGGCCTTCGGGCGTCAGTTCCATGCCGGACGGGCTGCGGATGAACAAAGGCATGCCCAGATGCGCCTCAAGCTGGGCGATGTTCCGGCTGACCGAGGGCTGGGTGAGATTGAACTCCCGTGCCGCCGCACTGCAACTTCCGGTGCGTGCCGCCGCCTCGAACACCAGCAGCCCGCGCGCCGAGGGAACCAGGCGGCCAAGCATGGACATACGCTCAGCGTATGACCCCCTTGAGTTTTGTCAACATGACCCATGCAAAAAAACATGGAAGACATGCGGCTCGTCATTGCCTCTCCCCACAAAGAGGCCACCAGCAACCGCAGAAAGGCAGCTGTCATGAGCGAGCAAGACCCCGCTTTGAGCCCGACCCTGGACGACGCCGACGCCGCGACGCTTCAACGCATGGCCGGCGCCGGCGCGACCCGGCGGGCGCTGATGGGCTGGCTCGCGGCCGGCGGCATGGGGCTCACAGCCTCGGGACTGGTTGCCACGCAAGCGCTGGCGGCTGCCGCCGAAACGCCGAAGACAGGCGGCAGCATCCGCGTCGCCGGCTATTCCAGCGGCACCACCGACACGGTGGACCCCGCCCGCCAATCTCTCTCCACCGACTATGTTCGCTGCAACATGTTCTATAACGGCCTGACGGCGCTGGACGCCAACCTCACGCCGCAGCCGGTGCTGGCCGAATCCTTCGAGAGTGCCGATGCCCGCGTGTGGACGCTGAAGCTGCGCAAGGGCGTCGAGTTCCACGACGGTGCCACGATGACGGCGGACGACGTCGTCTATTCGCTGACACGCCTCCAGGACCCCAAGATCGGCTCGCCGGCCCGCCCGCTGGCGACGCAGATGACCGAGATCAAGGCGATGGGACCGCAGGAGGTGCGCATCACGCTGGCCACCCCGAATGCCGATCTTCCGGTCGCGCTGGGGACGTTTCATTTCAAGATCATCAAGAACGGCACGACGAATTTCACCACCGCCAATGGCACGGGCGCCTATAAGTGCAAGGAGTTCGCCCCGGGCGTGCGCTCCGTCGGCGTGCGCAATCCGCATTACTGGAAGGCCGGCAAGCCCTATCTCGACCAGATCGAGTTCTTCGGCATTGCCGATGACGCGGCGCGGGTGAACGCCCTGCTGGCCGGCGACATCCAGCTCGCCGGCGGCATCAACCCGCGCGCCACCCGCCAGGTTAAGGCCGCGCATGGCTACGATGTGTTCGAGACGCGATCGGGCGGCTACACCGACCTGATCGCGCGGCTGGACGTGGCGCAGACCGGCAATGCGGATTTCGTGATGGCGCTGAAATACCTGATGGATCGCGAGCAGATGAAGCGCGCCATCTTCCAGAACTATGCCGTGGTCGGCAACGACCAGCCGATCGACCCGACCAACCGCTTCTACAACCCCCATCTCGCCCAGCGGCCCTTCGATCCGGAGCGCGCCAAGTTCCATCTCAAGAAATCGGGCATCGGCGCCACCGCGGTGCCGCTGGTGGCCTCGACCGCCGCTTCCTCCTCGGTGGACATGGCGGTGCTGATGCAGGGCGCGGCGCGCAAGATCGGGCTCAATCTCGACATCAAGCAGGTGCCGGCGGGCGGCTACTGGTCGAATTACTGGCTCAAGGCGCCGCTGTGCTTCGGCAACATCAACCCGCGCCCGAGCGCGGACATCCTGCTGACGCTGTTCTTCAAGTCCGACGCGCCGTGGAACGAGTCCAAATGGAAGGACACCAAGTTCGACAGCCTCCTGCTGGCCGCGCGTTCCGAGCTCGACCTGGCCAAGCGCAAGGCGATGTACTGGGACATGCAGGGGATGATCCGCGACGATGCCGGAATCGGCATTCCGCTGTTCCTCAGCAATCTCGACGCCCATAGCGCGCGCCTCAAGGGGCTCCGTCCGATCCCGACGGGCGGGATGATGGGCTTCGACTTCGCCGAGAATGTCTGGCTGGCCTGAGATACCACGCGCAATGGCCCCGCTCGTCCGCCTGCTGATGGCCCGCCTCGCCGTCAGCCTGCTGACGCTGCTGATCGTCTCCGTGCTGGTGTTCATGGCCACCGAGCTGCTGCCTGGCGATGTCGCCCAGGCGGTGCTCGGCCAGAGCGCCACGCCGGAGGCGGTTGCCGCCTTGCGGGCCGTGATGCATCTCGATCAGCCGGCCTGGCTGCGCTATCTCACCTGGCTCGGTGGCCTGCTGACGCTGCACCCCGGCCACTCGCTGGTGAACGATCTGCCGGTGGCGCAGCTGATCGGCAGCCGGCTGCCCAACTCGCTTCTGCTGGCGGGGCTCACTGCCCTGGTGGCGGTGCCGGTCGCCCTGGTCCTCGGCATCACGGCCGCGGTGTGGCGCGGCGGCGCCTATGACCGGATCGTCGGGTTGCTGACCGTGTCGGCGGTTTCGGTGCCCGAATTCCTGGTTGCCACGCTGGCGGTGCTGGTCTTCGCCGTGCAACGGCACTGGCTTCCATCGATGTTCTACGAGATGCCGGATCGCTCGGCCATGCAGCTGCTGCGCGCCTTCGCGTTGCCGGTGATGACGCTCAGCTTCGTCGTCATCGCGCAGATCGCGCGGATGACACGGGCGGCGCTGATCAATGTGCTGGACTCATCATATGTCGAAATGGCCGTGCTGAAGGGCGTGCGGCCGTTGCGGCTGGTGCTGCTCCATGCGCTGCCCAACGCGCTCGGCCCCATCGTCAATGCGGTGGCGCTCAGCGTCTCCTTCCTGCTCGGCGGCGTCATCATTGTCGAGACCATCTTCAACTACCCCGGTCTTGCCAAGCTGATGGTCGATGCGGTGACGACGCGCGACATGCCGCTGGTGCAGGCCTGCGCCATGATCTTCTGCACGGCCTATCTGCTGCTCGTGCTGCTGGCGGATGTTTTCGCCATCCTGTCCAACCCGCGGCTGCGCCACCGATGAGCATCGCCAGTCCCGCCCGTTTGCGCCGCCGCATTCGTCCGGCCGGCGCCATCGGCCTCGCGATCGTGCTGTTCTGGGTCGTGATGGCCGTGTTCGGGCCCTTTCTCGCCCCCCATGGCGAGGGCAGCGTGGTCTCCGCCCAGGTGCTCGATGCCAGCAGCCGGGCGGCGCTGCTCGGCACCGATTATCTTGGCCGGGACATGCTGAGCCGCATTCTCTTCGGCGCCCGCTACACCGTCGGTGTCGCGGCGTTGGCGACCGTCCTGGCCAGTCTCTCGGGCAGCATGCTGGCGTTGTGGGCGGCCACGAATGGCGGCTGGAGCGACGCCATCGTCAGCCGCCTGCTCGATGCGCTGATCTCCCTGCCCAGCCTGCTCTTTGCCCTCGTCGTGGTCGCGGCCGTCGGCTCCTCCATTCCGATCCTGGTGCTGACGGCGGCCGTGATCTACCTGCCGGGCGCCTACCGCACGGTGCGGGCCCTCGCGGTGAACATCGTCGCCATGGAGTTCGTCAAGGTCGCGCGGGCGCGCGGAGAGGGCGCCTTCTACATCATGCGGGCCGAGATCCTGCCCAACATCGTGCTGCCGGTCCTGACCGATTTCGGGCTCCGCTTCATCTATGTCGTGCTGCTGTTGAGCGGCTTGAGCTTCCTCGGCCTGGGCATACAGCCGCCCTTCGCGGATTGGGGATCCCTGGTGCGGGAGAATATCGAGGGCCTGGCCTACGGGGCGCCGGCCGTCATCATGCCGGCGCTGGCCATCGCCACTCTGACGATCGGCGTGAACCTGATGATCGATGGCCTGCACGGCCGTCCCGGCGATCCGCATGGCCATTGACCAGGCCCCCCTCGTCGAGGTGGCGGGGCTGCGCGTGGTCGCCGGGCGCGACGGCGCGGGCAGCGTCATCGTCGATGATGTCAGCTTCACCATCGGGCGCGGCGAGGTGGTGGCGCTGATCGGCGAGTCCGGTTCGGGCAAGACCACCATCGCGCTGGCGCTGATGGGCCATGCGCGGGCTGGCTGTGCCATCACCGGCGGGCGGGTGCGCGTCGGCGCCACCGAACCGGCCACGCTCGCGCCCGCGGCGCTGTCCCGATTTCGTGGCCGCACGGTAAGCTACATCGCGCAAAGTGCGGCGGCGGCCTTCAACCCGTCGCAGCGCATCATGGCGCAGGTGATCGAGAATGTGCTGATCCACCGCCTGATGCCGCGAAAGGCCGCCGAGGAGAAGGCGCGCGCATTGTTCCGCGCCCTCGCTCTGCCGGATCCGGATGGCGTCGGCGCGCTGTTTCCCCACCAGGTTTCCGGCGGCCAGCTGCAGCGCCTGCTCGCCGCGATGGCGCTGATCACCGAGCCGGACCTTGTGATCCTTGACGAGCCGACGACGGCGCTTGACGTCACCACGCAGATCGAGGTGCTTCGTGCCTTCAGATCGGTGGTGCGCGAGCGCGGCACCACGGCGCTCTACGTCTCGCACGATCTTGCCGTGGTGGCGCAGATGGCCGATCGCATCATCGTTCTTCGCGACGGCAGGATCCAGGAGGCCGCACCCGCCGGCCAGCTCCTGGGCGCACCCGCGCACCCGTACACGCGCACGCTGCTGGCCGCGGCGGCGCCGGCGCCACGGGGTGCGGCGAGCGCGCCGGCGCATGGCGCCGTGCCGTTGCTGGAGGTGTCCGGCCTAGTCGCCGGCTATGGGCCACGGGGCGGCGATGGGATGCCCGCGATGCCGGTGCTGCGCGACATCGGCTTCACCATCATGCCCGGATCGGTGCTCGGCGTGGTCGGTGAGTCGGGGTGCGGCAAGAGCACGCTCGCACAGGTGGTCGCCGGGCTGCTGCCGGCCGCGCGCGGGACCATCGCGCTGAACGGCGAGCCGCTGGCCCCGCAGGCTGCCGCCCGCAGCCGGGCCCAGCTTCAGCGCGTGCAGATCGTTTTCCAGATGGCCGACATGGCGCTCAATCCGGCGCATAGCGTCGAGCGCATCCTGGCCCGGCCCCTGCAGTTCTATCATGGCCTGCGTGGCGCGGCCCTGTCGCGGCGAATCGCTGCCTTGCTTGACATGGTGCGCCTGTCGGCAAGCCTCGCGGGGCGCCCGCCGGCGGGCCTTTCCGGCGGACAGAAGCAGCGGCTCAATCTCGCCCGTGCGCTGGCGGCCGAGCCGGCGCTGATCCTTTGCGACGAGGTGACATCGGCGCTCGATACCGTGGTTGGGGCCGCCATTCTCGACCTGCTGTCCGAGCTGCGGCGCGAACTTGGCGTCGCCTACATGTTCATCAGCCATGACCTCGCGACCGTGCGCGCCATCTGCGACCAGGTGATGATCCTGTATGCGGGGCGCAATGTCGAACGCGGTGGCCAGCAGGTCATGCAGCGGTCACCCAGGCATCCCTATACCGATCTTCTGCTCTCGTCGGT
>JAGXAV010000582.1 GCA_018971455.1 Rhodospirillales bacterium | reverse complement strand
TGCCGCCGCGCTATCGGGAAACGCTGCAAGGCCAGGCGCTGCTGATGCTGGTGGCGATGGTCGAGGACGAGGCCGAGCGGGTGCGCGTGGCCATCGCCGATGTGGTGAAGGACATGCCGGACGCGCCGCACGCGCTCATCCTGCGGCTGGCCCGCGACAGCGCCGTGCTGGTCTGCGAGCCGGTGATCCGCCTCTCGCCCCTGCTCACCGCCGAGGACCTCATGGGATTGATCGCCAGCCCCGCCTCACCGGTGACGGCCACCGCCGTGGCGCGCCGGCCCGGCCTGTCCGAGGCGCTGTCGGACGCCATCGCCGCCACGGCCGACACCGCGGCGATCGGCGCCCTGCTGGCCAATGCCAGTGCCGCCATTCGCGAGGCCACGCTGGACGCGCTGATCGCCCGCGCCGGCGACACCACGGAATGGCATGCCGCCCTGGTTCGCCGCCCGCAGCTCAGCGTGCGCGCCGCGCGCGCCCTGTCGGAGATGGTCGCGGCCCAGCTGCTCGATGAACTGGCCAGCCGCGCGGATCTCGCCGCCGGCGTCGCCGAGGAACTGCGCCGCCGGCTGCACGACCGCCTGGGCCGCGACAAGGTTTCCGCCCAGATCGAGCCGAATATCGAGGAGGCCATGGCCGCCGCCCGCGCCCTCTTTGCCGAGGACCGGCTCGACGAGGCGGCGATGCTGACGGCGGTCGGCCGGGGCGAGGCCCGGCTGGCCACCGCGCTGCTCGCGGTCGCCGCCGGCGTGCCGGCCTCGGTGGTCGATCGCGCCGCCACCCTGCGCAGCGCGAAGGGCCTGGTCAGCCTGGTGTGGAAGGCCGGGCTGTCGATGCGCGCCGCGCCGGCCCTGCAGATCCTGCTCGCCCGCCTCGCACCGGAGGCGGTGCTGCGCGCCACCAGCGGCGGCGGCTACCCGCTCGCCGTGGAGGAGATGCGCTGGCAGATCGATTTCCTGACGCGGATGGGGCGGTAGGCGCCGCCCCCGCCCTCGGAGACCCCCCTGCTATCCCAGGATCATCGTGCCGCAGCCGCCCTCGGTGAAGAGTTCGAGCAGGCAGGCATGGGGCTGGCGGCCGTCGAGGATGGTCGCGCTCTTGGCGCCGTTGCGCACCGCCTGCACGCAATTCTCCACCTTCGGGATCATGCCCCCCGAGATCATGCCGCTGGCAATGCCCGCCTCGACATCGGCGATCGTCATCTCCGGGATCAGGCGCTTGTTGGCGTCCAGCACGCCGGCCACGTCGGTCAGCATGATCAGGCGCGAGGCGCCCAGCGCGCCGGCGACCGCGCCGGCCACGGTGTCGGCGTTGATGTTGTAGGTCTGCCCGTCCGCGCCGGCGCCCACCGGGGCGATCACCGGAATCAGCCCGGCGCCGGTCAGCGCATGGATCAGCCGCACGTCGACGCGCTCCGGCTCGCCGACGAAGCCGAGATCGAGCACGCGTTCGATGTTGCTGCCCGGGTCGGTGACGGTGCGCCGCAGCTTGCGGGCGCGGATCATGTCGCCATCCTTGCCGCAGATGCCCACGGCCAGCGCCCCGGCGCGATTGATGAGCCCGGCGACATGCTTGTTGACGGTGCCGGCGAGCACCATCTCGACGACCTCGACCATCGCCGCATCGGTCACCCGCAGCCCGTCGATGAAGGTCGATTTGATCGCCAGGCGCGCCAGCATCGCATTGATCTGCGGTCCGCCGCCATGCACGACGACCGGGTTGACGCCGATCTGCTTGAGCAGCGCGATGTCGCGCCCGAAGCCGAGCGCCAGCTCCTCCTCGCCCATCGCATGGCCGCCATATTTCACCACGATGGTCGCCCCCGCATAACGACGCAGGAAGGGCAGGGCGTGGGCGACGATGCGCGCCTGCTCCAGCGCTGACTGGGTGATGGGCGCGGAACCCGGCTCGGGCGACTGGGACATGCGTGCGTTCCTCCGGCGCGCCCGGGTACCGGCCCGGATGCGTGACAGGCCGCGTTGTGCG
>JAGXAV010000581.1 GCA_018971455.1 Rhodospirillales bacterium | reverse complement strand
GGTTCGGGCTATTTCCAGGCCAACGCCGCGCTGGCCGGCCCGGCCAGCGGCATCCGGCCGGTCGAGCGGAAGCCGGCGGTGCGGCACCACTGGTCGAACTGGGGGAAGGTGTAGTCGTAGCCGTCCCGCGTCTCGATGAGCATGTTGAGCGACATCAGCAGGCCGATGGTGTTCTCGCGGCGCGCATCGTCGATGATGTTCTCGACGGCAATCAGCACGCCGCCGGGCGGCAGGGCGGCATAGGCCTTGACGAGCAGCGCCTGCTTGGTCGCGGTGCCCCAGTCGTGCAGGATGTTTCCCATCACGATCACCTCGGCGCGCGGCAGGTCGTCGGTCAGGAAATTGCCGCTGCGCACCTCGATGCGGTCGGCCAGGCCGGCCGCGGCGACGCGCCGGCGGGCCAGCGGCGTCACCTGCGGCAGGTCGAAGGAGATGCAGGTGAGCTGGGGGTGGCGCTGCGCGATGGCGATGCACAGCGCGCCGCTGGCGCCGCCGACATCGCACACGCTCTGGTGGCGGGCGAAGTTGAAGCGCTCGGCAAGGATGCGGAAATTGGTGTGCTGCACGCCGGCCATGCCGGCGACATATTCCTCGAGCCGCTGCGGGTCGGCGTAGATCGCCTCGAACGGATCGCCGCCCGCCCGTGCCTCGTTCTGCGGCAGCCCGGTGCGCAGCCCCTCGGTGAGATTGCCCCAATGCTGATAGAGGCGGCGTCCGGCCATCGTCAGGATGCTGCCCATGTAGGACGGGCTCGCCGGGTCGAGGAAAGCCGCCGTCTCCGGCGTGTTGGCGTAGCGCGCCTCGGCCCCCTCTCCGGCACGCACCAGCAGGCCGAGGGAGACCAGGGCATCGAAGAAATCAGTGGCGGCGCGGGGATGGATGTCGAGTCGCTGGCGCAGGGCCTCCGCGCTCAACCGCTGCGCGCCGACCACCCCGAACACGTCGAGCTCGACCGCGCTGAGCAGCACGCGGGATGCCATGAACCCGGTGCCGATCTCCATGATCCGAGTCGGCTCGGCTGGCGCGTCGGTCATGATCGATTCCCTGCTTTTTATCTTCTGGTGATATGGTGGACCTTTATTTGCGTCGTTCGTCAATCTTGACATCGCGGTCATTCTTTCGGGAATCGCCCGCCAGGCGAGAACCGCCGGCCACGCCGGGGCGATTGCCGATGACCGCTCGCCTGTGGTGTTGTCGCGCATCCGGGCGGAGAGCCGCAACATGCGCGTCAATCCCATCGTCGATTTGCTGGCCTTCCTCGCCGGCCCCTCCTATGGCGAGCCGGGCTTCATGGCCCCGCTCTACTGGCTGGTGGCGGCGGCGAGCCTGGCGGTCGCGCTCATTGCCATGCGCCGCGTTCCCGGCCAGTGCGCCGGCGCGCCGATCGGCCGGTTCGTTGCCCGTTTCATCATCGGTAGCATGTGGTGGCAGCAGGCCCTGTGGAAATATCCGACCAACCTCGACGGGCTGCGCTACTGGACCGGGCAGATGGCCCAGCACGCCGCCTTCGCGGCTCACGGCGCCTTCGTGCGCGATGTGGTCCTGCCCAATCTCGGCTGGCTCGGCGTCGGCGTCTTCTTCCTTGAACTCGCCATCGGCGTCTCGCTGATGCTCGGCCTGCTGGTGCGGCTGAGCGCGGCGGGCGGCGCGCTGTTCATCGCCAATCTCTGGCTCGGGCTCTACCGCGTCGATGCCGAATGGCCGTGGAGCTATTTCTTCCTCATCCTGCTGCTGGTGATCTTCTCCTTCGACGCCTATGGCCGGGCGCTCGGCTGCGACGCGCTGATCCGCGCGGGCGAGGGATGGCGCCGCCGCCTGCCGGGATTTCTCATGCGGTTCACCTGACGCCATCGGCCGGCGGCGCGAGCGCGCGCACCAGGGCCGCCAGCACGGCCAGCGCGTCCTCGGTGCCGTCCGCCGCGCCTTTCTCGAAATCGCCCTCGGCCTGGCCCATGCTGTTGGTGACATGGGCGAGGCAGAGCA
>JAGXAV010000580.1 GCA_018971455.1 Rhodospirillales bacterium | reverse complement strand
CGCCACCTGCGCCGGGGCGCCGGCGATCAGCCAGCCGCCCAGGGTCAGCGCCGCGAGCCCGAGCACGACCGGCACGAAAATGGCACTCACCCGATCGACGAGGCGCTGGATCGGCGCCTTGGTGGCCTGCGCGTCCTCGACCAGGCGGATCATGCGCGCCAGCACGCTCTGCGTGCCGGTGGCGGTGACCTCGACCACCAGCCGCCCCTGCCCGTTCACCGCGCCGCCGATGACGCGCGCCCCCTGCCCCTTCTCGGCCGGCATGCTTTCGCCGGTCAGCAGCGATTCATCGACCGCGCTGCTCCCCTCGATGACGCGGCCATCGGCGGCGATGCGCTCGCCCGGACGGACGGCCAGATGGTCGCCGACGCGCAGCCGGGCGATCGGGATCTCCCGCTCCTCGCCGTCCCGCAGCACGCGGGCGGTTTCCGGGCGCAGGGCGGCCAGGGCGGCAATCGCCGAGGCGGTCTGCCGGCGGGCGCGGGCCTCGAGAAACTTGCCGAGCAGCACCAGGGTGATCACCACCGAGGAGGCCTCGAAATAGAGCGGCTGCATGCCGCTTTCCATGACCACCGGCGGCGCAAGCAGAAGATAGAGGCTAAGCCCGTAGGCCGCCGATGTGCCGAGCGCCACCAACAGGTCCATGTTGCCGGCCCCGGCACGCAGCGCGCGCCAGCCGGCGACATAGAAGCGCGCGCCAAGCCAGAACTGCACCAGCGAGGCCAGGGCGAGCTGCACCCAGCCGGACAGTGCGACGTGCCGGCCGAACGGCGCCAGCATCATCGGCAGCGCCAGCGGCAGCGTCAGCACGATGGCCGCGATCAGATGCAGGCTCTCGCGCCGCGAGGCCGGCCTGGTAGCCGGCACGACATCCGGCATGATTTCGTGCGCGCTGTAGCCGGCGCGCTCTACGGCGGCGAGCAGATCCGCCATCGCCACCGGCGCCGCCAGCGCGACCCGCGCCCGCTCGGTGGCGAGATTGACATCGGCACCCGCCACCCCCGGCACGCGCGTCAGGGCCTTCTCCACCCGCGCCACACAGGAGGCGCAGGTCATGCCCTCGATATCGAGCGTGATCTGCCGGCCCGCCGCCCCCGGCGCCTCGCGCGGTTCGTCCCGTACCATCTGGTCCATCGGCCTGGTCTTCCGTGTGCGACACCCCATGTGGGCCTTGCCATCATGGGAAGGTCAAGCCTCGACGCCGCTTGACATTGCCATCATGGCAGGGTTCAGCCTGTCGCGCCTTGACGATTCCACGATGCGGCCCGGGAGCCAGTGATGACCGAATTCCTTATCCCCGACATGACCTGCGGCGGCTGCGTGAAGGCGGTGACCAACGCCGTCAGGGCGCTCGATCCGGCCGGCACGGTGGAGGCCGACCTGCAAACCCACCGGGTGCGGGTGACCGCCAAGGCGAGCGACGCGGCGCTGGCGGCCAGCCTGCGCGAGGCCGGATTCACCCCGCAACCGGCCGCAACGCCGGAGACCCGCGCGTGAGCGTGGAGGCGGTGGCGCTGGTCAGCGGCAACGCGAACGTCCCCTACGGCCAGGATATCGCGGTGCGGCAGCATCGCCTGCTGGCTGATGAGCCGACCGAGCTTGGCGGCCTGGACAGCGCGCCCAACCCGCACGAGCTGGTGCAGGGGGCGCTCGGCGCCTGCACGGCGATCACGCTGCGCATGTATGCCGCCCGGCATGGCTGGAAGATCGACCAGCTGACGGTGGAAGTCGGCCATGAGATGGTGACCGGCCCGGCCGGGGGCAAGATCGACCGCTTCACCCGCCGCATCACCGTGGCCGGCGCGCTCGACGACGGCCAGCGTGCCCGCCTGCTGGCGATCGCCGAGAAATGCCCGGTCAGTCAGACGCTCAAGCGCGGCAACGAGGTGATCTCCGAGCTGGCGTGAGCCCGCTCAGCTCGCCAGCAGGCCGAAGCTGTGGGCGAGCATGTAGAGCGCCACGGTGATCACCACGCCGGCGAAGACG
>JAGXAV010000579.1 GCA_018971455.1 Rhodospirillales bacterium | reverse complement strand
ACGCTGCTGCTCTGCCTCAACCGTGACAGCGACTCCAATGTCGCGCTGAAGCAGAACGGCGTTGCCTGCATCAACACGCTGGCCGCTGGCCAGCAGCACCTCTCGCCGATCTTCGCCGGCATGACCGGGCATGATGTCGAGGGCCGCTTTGCCGCCGCCGACTGGACGGTGCTCGCCACCGGCGCGCCCGTGCTGGAGGAGGCGGTGGTCTCGTTCGACTGCCGCATCGTGCAGGTGACGGAGGTGGGCACCCACAGCGTGTTCTTCTGCGAGGTGGAGGCGATCCGCCACGGCCCGGCCCATGAGGGACTGATCTATTTCGGCCGCCTCTACCACCCGGTGCGGGCGGGCTAGCGGCCCGGTCCATGACGGGACGCCCGGCCGCCGGGCGGATCGGTCCCGGCCATCCTATGCGGCGGACGCTGCCGGCCCGGCAACGCCGCCCCTCACCACCTCGACGCGGCCGCGAAACGAGGATCCGGTGAAGAACGGAATGCCGATATGCAGGCTACTCGCCGGCATGCCCTCGCCGCCCGCCAGCGGCAGGTAGTAATGCTCGCGCCGCCCCGCCACCTGGGTGACATGGCTTGCTCGGCAAAGCCGGTAGTGCCCGTCAACGGCAAAGCAGATGGTTTCGAGAGCGCGATGCTGGGCGCGGCCGACCGGCTCGGGGCTGCTCACCCGCACGGTGGTCGAGGCATCCGGCCGGACCAGCGGACGCAGATAGAGATAGCCTTGCAGCGCCGGCTCCGCCGCTTCCTCGGCCTCCCCCGAAAGGCCGACGCAGGCGATGGTGACCTCGCCCGCCGCGTCGCCGCCGCCGCCGGTGATGGCGACATGCAGCCGCAAATGCCGCCCGGTGGCCTCAAGGAAAAGATAGGCGGGGTCCTGCTCGTCGATGCCGTCGATCCCGACCGCCAGCCGGACGAGCTGGCGGTCGGCGACGATCTCGATCGCCGCGGCGAGCGGGCGGGCCGCCTCGTCCTCGCCACGCCAGTGCAGGTTCACCGCCTCGCTCGTCTCGCGCCCGCGCAGCGTCGCGGCCATCTGCTCGGTCAGCATGCGGGCCGCCGGCGTCCCGCCCGTGTGCGCATCGGCCGGCCGCGACGCCACGGCGCGCAGCAGGGTGAGCAGATCGATCCCCCACTTCGTCGTCACCGCCAGGGTTTCGGGGGCGAGCGGCGTGCGATCGAACCATTTGAGGGCGCAGATCTGCGGCGCCAGGTCCGGGGCGGGAAACACCAGGTCGTCGGCCGTCACCTTGCCGCCGCCCGTCTCGATTCGGTTCCAGAAGACGTGGCAGATATTGGTGAAGCGGCCGCTGCCCGAATGCAGGATAACGGTGGCCGGCAGGATCTCCTCGAACGGAAACGAATGGCCCTCACGCACCAGCCTGCCCTGGTGCATGATGTCGGTTCGGCTGGCGTGCAACAGCTGCCAATCGGCGCGGCTGGCGAAAAACCCCTCGATGTCCGCATGGCACAGGCGTTCCAGCCGCCAGACCTGCCGCATATAGTCGAGCAGCTCCGGATTCTGCTTCACCTCACGCCACCACCATACATCCGGCAGCGCATCGAGCGGGTGCGAGCCGCGGCTGGGCGGCACGGTCAGGGCGGCTTGCGCGGCCCTGAGGTCGAAGGGGCGGACGAGCAGGCTGTTCGATGCCAAGGTGCAAAAATAGGCGAAATCAGCCACGGCGGCTTCGGCAAAGGCGAAGGCTTCGAGATGGCCGATCAGCAGCGTGTGACCGAACTTGCTGCGCACCGCCTGGCCGTGGATCACATGCACGCGCTGCTCGTGGCGCGGGCCGGGCGCGATATCGGCGCGCCCCTGGGCGACATTGACGACCAGCACAACGTTCGGGCCGGTGAAAGCGAGAAAATTGGCGATCAGCGAGTCCAGGAACTCCGCGCTCTCGTTGTAGAGCACGGAGAACACCACAAGCGGCATCGGTGCCGCCGCCGCCAGTTCAGACACGCGCGCCGCCT
>JAGXAV010000578.1 GCA_018971455.1 Rhodospirillales bacterium | reverse complement strand
GCGCAGGAGCCGGTGAGGGGTGCGGGTGAGGGAATGGGGCCGGGCGCGATGACGGGCATTGTTCGCGCCGGCGACAGATTGTAGGGAACGCGCGGCTGATCCGCAGGAGACGACGATGCCGCGACCCGTGATGCTCGTGGTCCTCGATGGCTGGGGCTGGCGGGAGGACAATGCCGACAACGCGGTGCGCCTCGCCCGCACGCCCCATTTCGACCGGCTGTGGCAGAGCTGCCCGCGCAGCTTTCTTGCCACCAGCGGCCTCGATGTTGGCCTGCCGGCCGGCCAGATGGGCAATTCCGAAGTCGGCCACATGAATATCGGCGCCGGCCGGGTGGTGATGCAGGATCTGCCGCGCATCGGCCAGGCGATCGCCGATGGCTCGATCGGCCGGGCGCCGGCGTTGCAGGCGCTGATCGCCCGGCTGCGCGAATCGGGTGGCGCCGGCCATCTGGTCGGCCTGGTCTCGCCGGGCGGCGTGCATTCGCACCAGGACCACGCGGTCGCGCTGGCCCATATGCTCGCGGCTGCCGGCATCCGCACCCTGGTGCACGCCATCCTCGATGGGCGCGACACCGCGCCGCGCGCCGGCGGCGACGACCTGCGCCGCTTCCAGGCCGCCCTCCCGGGGGGTGCCCGCATCGCCAGCGTCAGCGGGCGCTACTACGCGCTCGACCGCGACCGGCGCTGGGACCGTGTGGCCCGCGCCTACGCCGCCATGGCCGATGCCCAGGGGCCGAGCTTCGCCGATGCCGCCAGCGTGGTGGACGCAGCCTATGGCAGCGGCGTCACCGACGAATTCGTCGTGCCCGCCGTGGTCGCCGATTACCGCGGCATGCGCGACGGCGACGGGCTGCTCGGCTTCAATTTCCGCACCGATCGGGTGCGGGAACTCTTCGCGGCCTTCCTCGAAGCCGATTTCACCGGCTTTCCGCGGCCGCGGCGCGTGGCGTTCGCGGCGAGCGCGAGCATGACGCGCTACAGCGACGAACTGGCCCCGCTGCTGCCCGCGATCTTCGCCCCGCAGACGATGAGCAACCTGCTCGGCCAGGTGGTTGCCGCCGCCGGGCTGCGCCAGCTGCGCATGGCCGAGACGGAGAAATATCCCCACGTCACCTATTTCCTCAACGGCGGCGTGGAGGCGCCCAATGCCGGCGAGGACCGCATCATGGTGCCCTCGCCGAAAGTGGCGACGTACGATCTGCAACCTGAAATGTCGGCCGTCGAACTGACCGACAAGGCGGTGGCCGCCATCGCCGCGGGGGGGCATCACCTCATCGTGCTGAACTTCGCCAACCCCGACATGGTCGGCCACACCGGCAGCCTGTCGGCGGCGATCCGCGCCGTCGAGACGGTGGATGCCTGCCTCGGCCGGATTGCCGCCGCCATCGCCGCCGAGGATGGCGCCCTGCTGGTCACCGCCGATCACGGCAATTGCGAGACCATGCGCGACGCCGTCTCGGGCAGTCCGCACACGGCCCACACCACCAACCCGGTGCCCGTGCTGCTCGCCGGCCACCAGGCCCGGCTCCGCCCCGGCCGCCTCGCCGACATCGCGCCCACCCTGCTGCATCTCCTCGGCCTGCCCCAGCCCGCCGAAATGACGGGCCGCAAGCTGACGGAGGAGGGTGCGTGAGGGGCGGAAGGCCGGGGTTTCACCGCCGCCGGGCCTCGACCAGGGTGCTGTCCCGGACCCGCATCCGGGCAAGCGCTCCTTGATCCGATGATGGTCATGGCTGGATTTTCGGGGGGCGCGCGGCTCTCCGGCCTGCTCGCCCTCGCAATCCTGCTCGCCGCGGCGGCGCCGTCGCCGGCGGAGCTGGGGCGGGTGGAGCGGGAGCGCGCGGCGCAGCTGGCCGCACAGCGCCTGGCCGAGCAGCGTGCGGCGGCGGCGCGGGCGGCGGCGGAGCGGCTCGCGGCACAGCGGATCGCAACGGCGGCGCGGCTGCGCGCGCTGGAGGGGCAGACCGAGGCGGCGGCCGCGCGGGTGGC
>JAGXAV010000577.1 GCA_018971455.1 Rhodospirillales bacterium | reverse complement strand
GAGCAGATACATCGCGATGCTGCCGGCGACGTGCACCATGATGAGGGCGGCCCGCCCCTTCGCGGCCTCCTCCTCGATGGCCCGCAGCACATGGATCGCCCCGCTTTCCACGCTACGCACATGGCCAAGGCCGCGGCAATGCGGGCAGGTGACGAAGCTCGTCTCGGCGAGCGACGGGCGCAGCCGCTGGCGGCTCATCTCCAGCAGGCCGAAATGGCTGATCGAGCCGAGCTGGATGCGCGCGCGGTCGAGCTTCAGCGATTCCTTGAGCCGCCGCTCGACCATCGCATTGTGCTTGCGGCTCTCCATGTCGATGAAGTCGATGACGATGAGGCCGGCAAGGTCGCGCAGGCGCAGTTGCAGCGCCACCTCCTCGGCGGCTTCCATGTTGGTGCGCAGCGCCGTCTGCTCGATGTCACGCTCGCGGGTGGCGCGGCCCGAATTGACGTCGATGGCGACCAGCGCCTCGGCCTGGTTGATCACCAGATAGCCGCCCGAGCGCAACTGCACGGTCGGCGACAGCATGGCGTCGAGCTGCGCCTCAACGCCCTGGGCGCTGAACAGCGGCTGCGCGTTGCCGCTCGGCGGGCGCCAGAGCTGCACCTTCTTGGCGTGGCTCGGCATCAGCATGCGCATGAACTCGTGCGCCGCGCGCCAGCCGACCTCGCCATCGACCAGCACTTCCTCGACATCGCGCGAATAGACATCGCGGATGGTGCGCTTGATGAGGCTGGCCTCCTCGTAGATCAGCGCCGGGGCCACCGAGTTCATGGTGTGCTCGCGGATGTCGTCCCACAGCCGCATGAGGTATTCGCAGTCGCGCTTGATCTCGGGTTTCGGCCGGCTCGCCCCGGCGGTGCGCACGATCAGGCCCATGCCCTTGGGAATGGCGAGCTCGGTGGTGATCTCCTTGAGGCGCCGGCGATCGGCCGCCGAGGTGATCTTGCGCGAAATCCCGCCGCCGCGCGGCGAGTTCGGCATCAGCACGCAGAACCGGCCGGCCAGCGAGATGTAGGTGGTCAGCGCCGCACCCTTCGAGCCGCGCTCCTCCTTGACGACCTGCACCAGCAGGATCTGGCGGCGGCGGATGACCTCCTGGATCTTGTAGTTGCGCAGGAAGCGGGCCTCGCGGCGCGCGCGCGCCTCCTCCGCCCCGTTGCCCTCGAAGAGCTCGCTCTCGCCGCCGAGGGTCTCGGGCGGCGGCAGGATTTCGGCGGATGCCATATCCGCCTGCTCGGGCTCCGCCGGCTCAGGCTCCGTGTGCTCGGGCGCGGCCTGCCCGGAAACGGGCGGCGCTGCCGCCGCGCTGTCCGCCGCCGCGTCCTCGCCGGCGTCTTGCGGGGCCGTCGGCGCTTCGGCCTCTGGCCCTTCCATCGCGCCGAAATCGATCGCGCCGAACCGCTCCTCGGTGGCGATCGAGGCCGGCTGAGCAGGGCGGTCATCGCCCCGTTCGGCGTCCGCTAGTTCAGACGGGGGGGCCTCCGCGATCGGCGCGCCGGTCTGCGGCGTCTCGTCGGGCGCCGCGGTCACGGGCGCCTCGTCCTCCTCGTCCTCCTCGGCGCGGCGCGCCTCCTCCTCCTGCATCGCGAGCAGGCGTTGGCGGTCGGCGACCGGGATCTGGTAGTAATCGGGATGGATCTCGCCGAAGGCGAGGAAGCCGTGGCGACCGCCGCCATATTCCACGAAGGCCGCCTGGAGGCTGGGCTCCACGCGGACGATCTTGGCGAGATAGATGTTGCCCTTCAGCTGCTTCTTGGTCGACGTCTCGACGTCGAAATCCTCGAGGCGGTTACCGTCCAGCACCACCACGCGGGTTTCTTCCGCGTGGGTGGCGTCGATCAACATGCGCTTGGTCATTCAGCCTGCAACTCCGAAGCGCCGCCCGCTCGCATGCCGGTTCGGCAGGGCGGACGCGGCGGGAAAGGTCAAGTGAGAGAGGCTGACCCGAGCGCAGGCGAAGCAGGGAGGATGAATATGCGGATGCCCGTCGGCGACGCCC
>JAGXAV010000576.1 GCA_018971455.1 Rhodospirillales bacterium | reverse complement strand
GCCCATGCCTCGCGCCTCATGGAGGCGCCAGTGCGCGCCGGCGGCGTGCCGCTCTACACCGATGCGCGGCACTACGCCGCCGCGGGCATTCCGGTGGTGCTCTACGGCGCCGGGCCGCGCAGCATCGAGGAGGCCAACGCGCACCGCGCCGATGAGCGCCTCCGCCTCGACGATCTCTATCGCGCGACCGAGGTGGTCGCTCTGACGCTCGCCGATTATCTGGCCTGAGCCGCACCGGTCAGCCGGGCAGGGGCAGCCCCGGCACGCGCCAATCGGCGGCCAGCACGGCGCCGGATTCGGATTCGGTGATGTAGAGCGTGCGCCGGTCGGCGCCGCCGAAGGCGAGGTTGGTGGTGGTGGCGCCGCGGCAGCTGGCGAAGCGCGCGATCGGCTCGCCTTGCGGCGACAGCACGAACACGGCGCCGAGCGAGGCATGGGCGAGCAGGATGTTGCCGTCCGCGTCGGCGGCCATGCCGTCCGGCCCGCTGGTGCCGTGGAAGCTGGCGAAGCGGCCGACCTTGCCGGTGCCGCCATCGGCCAGCAGCGGCACGCGCCACACCGCGTTGTCGCGCGTCATCGCCACGAACAGCACGTCCTCGGCGGCCGAGAGAACCAGCCCGTTCGGGCTCGGCCCGTTGGCGATCAGGCAGTCGAGCCGGCCATCGGCGCGCAGGCGGAACACGCGCCCCGTCGGATCGTGCAGCCCGGTCTGCCCCTGGTCGGTGAAATAGAGATCGCCGTTGCGCGCGAAGGCGAGGTCGTTCAGCCCCTTGAAGCTCTCCCCGTTGCGCCGCGCCAGCACCGTCTCCACCCGCCCGCTCGCCGGATCGAAGGCGAGCAGGCCGAGCCGGTAATCGGCGATGAAGATGCGCCCGTCGGGATGGCGCGCCAGCCCGTTCGGCTCGCCCGCCCATTCGGCGCAGACGCTCCATGCGGTGTCCGGGGCGCTGTTTGGGGCGAGGCGGAACAGCCGGCCGTGCGGAATATCCACCAGATAGAGATTGCCGGCGGGATCGAAGCAGGGGCCTTCAAGAAAGCTGCCGATGGCAGCACCGCCCTTGTTGGCGCGCGACCAGTCGCTGACGATCGGCCGGCGCAGGGCGGCGGGCAGTTCGGCGTGCAGCCGCGTCGGCAGCAGGGCGGGCGGTGGAGACAGGCTCATGGCGATTTCGGGTCGCCCTGGCCCAGCAGCACGCCGTTCAGGCTGACGCCGTACATCGAATCCGGCGTGTCGTGAAACTTCGCCCGCGTCGCGGCGATCGTGCCGGCGAAGCGCGGATCCTGCGGGCGTTCATGGCTGTCCACGAACATCGCCACGTCCCACGCCTGCTGGTCGGTCAGCGAATCTCCCTTGCCGTACGGCATGTTGGCCTTGATGAAGGCGGCGGCGTTGGCGATCGAGGTCATGCCGGCGCCCCAGTTGAAGGAATGCGGCCCCCAGAGCGGCGGGAAGACGACGCGCCCACCGGCCGACTGCCCGGCCCCGTCGGCCTGGTGGCACAGCGCGCAGTTCTGCGCGAACACCGCCGCGCCGCGCGCGTAATCGGGCGCCTGCGCGGGCCGGGCGAGCCGGGGAAAGCCGCGCCCGGGCATTTCGATGCCGGTCGGCGCCCCCCTGGCGAGGAAATAGGCGTAGCTCTCCAGCGCCACCAGCACCTTGTCGCCGAGCGGCGGCGCCGTGCCGTTCATGCTGAACCGGAAGCAGCCCTGCAGCCGCTCCGCGAACGTGTTCACGTGGCGGTTCTTGCTGCGATAGGTCGGGAAGGCCACGTAGGAGGCCCAGAGCGGCGCCGCACCGGCGAGGCGCCCGCCATCGATGTGACAGTTCGAGCAGCGCAGCGCGTTGCCGACATATTGCGGGGCGGCGTGGCCGGTATCGGTGAAGATCCGCTCGCCGAGGCGCACCATCTGGCCGAACGGCGAGTCGGGAATGGCGCTGTCGGGCGGCGGCGCGAAGGCGGCCGGGCTGGCCGGCGCCGGGGGGGCCGCCGAGGGGACGGCGGCGAC
>JAGXAV010000575.1 GCA_018971455.1 Rhodospirillales bacterium | reverse complement strand
CGGCGCGGGCGGCGGGGCATGAGCTGTTCGTCTCGATCCCGCTGGAGCCGCAGAATTATCCGCTGAACGATGCCGGCGACCATGCGCTGCTGACCACCTCGCCGGTGGCCGCCAATGCGCCGCGGCTGGAATGGGCGCTGTCGCGCATCGAGGGTTATGTCGGCGCCACCGGGGCGCTGGGCGCACTGCGGGGCGAGCGGTTTGCCGCCGCACCCGAGCAGATGGGGCCACTGATGGCCACGCTGGGCGCGCGCGGGCTGCTCTATGTCGATCCGCGGCCGGGGGCGCGGCCGGGCTATGGGCGGGAGGCCGACCTGGTGATCGGCGCCGCCGCCGGACGCGCGGACATCGAGGCCCGGCTGGCGCGGCTGGAGCAGATGGCGCGCGACCATGGCGCCGCACTGGGGCTGGCCAGCGCGCCCGACCCGGTGCTGGTGGCGCGGCTGGCGGCATGGACGGCGACGCTGGCCGGGCGCGGCATCGTGCTGGTGCCGGTGAGTGCCGTGGCGGGTGGAAAATGATGGCGGATAACAATCCAGCCCCGCTGCCCTATCGGCCGAATGTGGGGGCGGTGCTGTTCAGCCGGGCCGGCCTGGTGCTGGTGGCGCGGCGGGCCGATCTGCCCAATGCGGAAGGCGCGCCGGGCGGCTGGCAGTTGCCGCAGGGCGGTATCGATGCGGACGAGGATCCGCGCGGCGCGGTGCTGCGCGAACTCGCCGAGGAGATCGGCACCGACCGTGCCGAGATCATCGGCGAGCACCCGGAGTGGCTGCGCTACGATCTGCCGCCGGAGCTGATCGGCCGGGCGCTGGGCGGGCGCTATCGCGGCCAGCTTCAGCGCTGGTTCGCGCTGCGCTTTCTGGGCGAGGACAGCGATATCCGCCTGGATGCCGACCCGCATCCCGAGTTCGACGCCTGGCGCTGGGTGGCGCTGTCCGAGCTGCCGGAGCTGGCCGTGGGCTTCAAGCGCGCGATCTACGCGACCTTGGCGACGTCGTTCGCCGGGTTCGCCGCCGCCTCCTGAACCAGCTCGGCGAGCGACCGGCGGGTGGAGCGGCTGAGCGGCAGGCGCTTGTAGGGTTCGCCGATGCGGCCGAGGAAGATGTAGGCACCCGGGCCCTCGCCCAGCGTCGCGCGGAAAGCCCGCGCCAGTTTGCCCGCTTTCGGCGCCAGCGTAGCGGCGCTGCTGAAGGGCGTGCCCGATTCGCCGTATTGGGCGAAGGCCAGGATCGCCAGGGCCGGCTGCACGGCGAGGCCGAGGCGGTTGGCGGTCAACCACAGGCGCTGGATCGCCTGGCCCGCCTGTAGCAGCTGCCGGGTGCGGGGTTCCGCCGACGGGGCGAGGCGCAAGGAAAAGGCGGCGGCGCTACGCATCATCGGCAGGTAGTCGAGCTGCACGGCGGTGGAGAAGGTGGCGCCGAGACGGTTGACCAGCCTCATGCGGTCCCAGCTTGCCATCGCCCAGCGCATCAGCCGGCGCGTCAGCCGATCGACGCCGACCGCAGCGGCGGGAATGCCGGTGGGGCTTTGCGGGCGCTCCCAGTCGATGATCTTCTGGTGGATGATGTGGGCCTCGGGCGCGCGCAGGCGGATGTCGGTGGCGCGGGCGGCGAGGCGGGCGAGCCTCCAACGGCTGATGGCGGGCTCGTGGAATTCGAGCACGACATCCTCGCCGGCGGCGATGCGCAGGGCCGCCCGCTCGCTCTCGCGCAGCCTGCGGGTGCGATAGGCGCGCCGGTTGACCGAGCGCAGCGGCAGTTCGGCGAGCAGCGGATCGGCGAGCACGCGGCGCGACGGGCGGAAACTTGCGCGCAGGGTGAGGATGGTGTCGCTCTGCGCCTCGATCTCCCAGGCCATGGCGCGCTGCCAGCCGGAGGCGGCGATGCGCAGGCTTTCGAGCAGGATGCCGGCGGCGAGCAGGGTGGGCTCGGCCTCGCGGTACTCGTAGATGTTGCTCGCGTGGCTGAGGGAAATGCGGATGCGCACGCTGTCATCGCCGAGGCGTTCGAAGC
>JAGXAV010000574.1 GCA_018971455.1 Rhodospirillales bacterium | reverse complement strand
TCGCCGCCGGCCCGCCCTCCGTCACGCCCGCCACCATCGCGCCGGTGGCCTCCTTCAGCCCGACGCTGTCGGCGATGTCCTGCGTCACCTCCTGGATGCGCACGCCGAGCCAGCCGCGCCGCGCATGGCCGTATTTGCGCAGCTGGTCCACCACCGTGCGCGCCATGTCGGACGGAATGGAGAAGCCGATGCCGATCGAGCCGCCGGAGGGCGAGTAGATCGCCGTGTTGATGCCGATCACCTGGCCGTCCATGTTGAACAGCGGGCCGCCCGAGTTGCCCTTGTTGATGGCGGCATCGGTCTGGATGAAATTGTCATAGGGCCCGGCGTCGATGTTGCGCCCGCGCGCGCTGACGATGCCGGCCGTCACCGAGCCGCCGAGGCCGAACGGATTGCCGATCGCCAGCACCCAGTCGCCGACGCGCTCCTTCTGCGAATCGCCCCACGGCACCGCGGTCAGCGGCTTGTCGGAATGCACCTGCAGCACCGCCAGATCGGCCCGCTCGTCATGGCCGATCAGCGTCGCCTTCAGGCTGGTGCCATCCTGCAGGATGACGGTGATCTCGTCGGCGCCGGCGATGACGTGGTTGTTGGTCACCACGATGCCGGACGGGTCGATGATGAAGCCCGACCCGAGCGCCTGCGCGCGCCGCGCCGGCGGCGGCGCGCCACCGTTCGGGTGGTTGCGCTGCATGAAATCCTTGAAGAACTGCTCGAAGGGCGAGCCCGGCGGGAACACCGGAATGTCGGGGCCCTGGTTGTCCGCGCCGGCCTTCAGCGTCTGCACGGACGAAACATTGACCACGCCCGGCAGCAGCCGGGCGGCAAGGTCGGCGAAGCTCTCCGGCGCCGGGCGGGCCTGGGCGGCTCCGAGCAGCACGGGTGCTGCCATCAGCGGCAGGGCCAGGGCGGCGGCGCGGCAGGTGCGGAGAATGGTCAGACGCATGAACGCAGCTCCCGGGAAATGGGACAGATGTGGTTGCGCGGGCGCCGCGCCGCAAGCCGCCTCATGGCTTCGGCGCGGCCGCGATCGGCGGGGACGCGGCCGGAACGGGCGCGGTGCCGAGCAGCTCGAGGAAGCCGTCCCCCGGCGTCAGCACCAGCCGGTCCTTGCCCGCCGCGAAGGCGGCCCGGTAGGCCTGCAAGGTCCGCCAGACGGAGAAGAAATGCGGGTCGCGCTCGAACGCCGCGGCATAGGTGGCGATCGCCGTGCCCTCCCCCTCGCCGCGCAGCTTGTCGGCGGTGGCGCGCGCCTGGGCGAGCAGCACGGTGCGCTCGCGCTCGGCATTGGCGCGGATGCGGGCCGAGGCCTCCGCCCCCTCGGCACGCGCCTGCGCCGCGACGCGCTGGCGCTCGCTCTGCATGCGCGAGAGAATCGCCTGGGTGTTCTCCGGCGGCAGGTCGGCGCGGCGGATGCGCACATCGGCAACCGCGATGCCGAAACTCTTCATCTCGCTGTTCACCTGGCCACGGATCAGCGACATGATGCGGTCGCGGTCCGAGGACAGCACGTTGAGCAGCTGCTCATTGCCCAGCACCCGCCGCAGCGCCGAGGAGACCACCGAGGTCAGCCGCGTGCGAATGGCATCCTCGGTCGGCCCGACCGCCTGGTAGTAGAGCAGCGGATTGACGATGCGAAAGCGCGTGAAGCTGTCCACGATGAGCCGGCGCTGGTCGCCGAGAATCACCTCCTCGGGCTGCACCTCGTAATCGAGCAGGCGCTTGTCGAAGGGAATCACCGCCTGCACCAGCGGGATCTTGGCGTGCAGCCCCGGCGTGTCGATGACGCGGACCACCTGGCCGAACTGCGTCACCAGCACCTGCTCGGTCTGGCCCACGGTGAACAGCGTCTCGCTGGCGATGAAGGCCAGCACCACCAGGGCGGCGAGCCCGGCCAGGGTACCGCGGTTCATGGCGTGGCTCCCTTCACCGGCGCCGGCGCCGGCGGCAGCGCCGCGAGGCCCGGCAATGGCAGGTAGGGCGCGACCCCCCTGAGCTTGTCGCTCACGATC
>JAGXAV010000037.1 GCA_018971455.1 Rhodospirillales bacterium | reverse complement strand
CCCTGGGCCTCGTAGCCCGCCGCCAGCGCCCGCTCCACCACCTCGCCCCGGCCGCAGCCGAAATCAAGCAGCCTGGCCGGCGGCGGCGCGTGGGCGCGGGCCAGCGAGACGATGAGATCGTAGGTGGCGGACAAGCTCTCAGCCGGCGAGCGCGGCCCGGATCGCCGCCAGCGCTGCGTCGGCCAGCGCCGCGTCCGGCCCGCCGGCCTGCGCCATGTCCGCCCGTCCGCCGCCGCCCTTGCCGCCGACCGCGGCACTCGCCGCGCGCACGAGATCGACCGCCGAGACCCGGCCCACCAGATCGGGCGAGACGCCGACGACGATGCTCGCCTTGCCCTCCGCCGTGGAGACCAGCGCCACCACGCCGCTGCCCATCTGCTTGCCGATGGCCTCCGCGATGCCCTTCAGCTCGCGCGCCGGCACCTCGCCCAGATTGCGCAGGGTCAGCGCGACGCCGCCGACCTCCTCCGTCTCGCTGACCGCGCCGCCGGTGGCGAGCTTCTTCTGCAACTCGGCCACCTGGCGCTCCAGCCTGCGCCGCTCCTCGACCAGCGCCGTCACCCGTTCGGCCACCTCGCCCGGGCTCACCTTGAGCACCGCCGCCGCCTCTGCCAGCCGCCGCTCGGTCTGATCGACCAGCGCCAGCGCCGCCGCGCCCGTCACCGCCTCGACGCGCCGCACGCCGGCCGAGACCGCGCTCTCGCCGATGATGCGCAGCAGCCCGATATCGCCGGTGCGCCGCACATGGGTGCCGCCGCACAATTCGATGGAATAGGCACCGCGATGGTCCGCGCCCCCGCCGTCATCGCCATGCCCCATGGCGACGACGCGCACCTCCTCGCCGTATTTCTCGCCGAACAGCGCCATCGCCCCCTCGGCCACCGCCGCCTCCGGCGTCATCAGCCGCGTCGTCACCTCGCTGTTCTCGCGGATGCGCGCATTCACCTCGCCCTCCACCCAGGCGAGATCCTCGCGCCCGACCGGGGTGGGCTGGGAGATGTCGAACCGCAGCCGGTCGGGCGCGTTCAGGCTGCCCTTCTGCGCCACATGCAGCCCGAGCCGCCGGCGCAGCGCCTCGTGCAGCAGGTGCGTCGCGCTGTGATGGGCGCGGATGGCCGAGCGGCGCGCATGGTCCACCTCCGCCAGCACCGCCTGGTGAACGCGCGCCTCGCCTTCCTCGACGCGGCCGAGATGGACGAACACATCGCCGAGCTTCTTCTGCGTGTCGGTCACGCGGATGCGCAGGCCGGGATTGGAGATCACCCCGCTATCGCCCACCTGCCCGCCGCTCTCGCCGTAGAAGGGCGTCTGGTTCAGCACGATGGCGACCTCGTCGCCCGCCATGGCCGTCGCCACCGCCTTGCCGCCGACCACGATGGCGCGGATCTCGCCCTCGGCCGTCTCGGTGGAATAGCCGAGGAACTCGGTGGCGCCGGTGCTCTCCTTCAGCTCGAACCACACCCGCTCGGTCGCGGCGTCACCGGTGCCGGACCAGGCGGCGCGCGCGCGCCGGCGCTGCTCGGCCATCGCCGCCTCGAAGCCGGCATTGTCCACCGCATGGCCCTGCTCGCGCAGCGCGTCCTGCGTCAGGTCGAGCGGGAAGCCGTACGTGTCGTAGAGCCGAAAGGCGACCTCCCCGGGCAGCGCCTGGCCGGCGCCGAGGCGGGCCGTCTCCTCGGCGAGCAGGTGCAGCCCGCGCTCCAGCATCGCCTTGAAGCGCGTCTCCTCCAGTTGCAGCGTCTCGCTGACCAGCAATTCGGCGCGGACGATTTCGGGATAGGCCGCCCCCATCTGGCGGATCAGCGCCGGCACCAAGCGGTGCATCACCGGCTCGCGCGCGCCCATCATGTGGGCGTGGCGCATGGCGCGGCGCATGATCCGCCGCAGCACGTAGCCGCGCCCCTCGTTCGACGGCAGCACGCCATCGGCGATCAGGAAGGTGGCGCTGCGCAGATGGTCGGCCACCACGCGGTGGCTGGTCTTGAAGGGCCCGTCCGGGCTCTGCCCGGTGGCTTCCGCGCTGGCCAGGATCAAGGCGCGCAGCGTGTCGGTGTCGTAATTGTCGTGCTTGCCCTGCAGGATGGCCGCGAAACGCTCGAGGCCCATGCCGGTGTCGATCGAGGGGCGCGGCAGCGCCACGCGCGTGCCGGGCGGCCCTTCCTCGAACTGCATGAAGACGAGGTTCCAGATCTCGATGAAGCGGTCGCCATCCTCATCGGGGCTGCCCGGCGGCCCGCCCGGGATGGATGGCCCATGATCGTAGAAGATTTCTGAGCACGGGCCGCATGGCCCGGTATCGCCCATGCGCCAGAAATTGTCCGAGGTGGGGATGCGGATGATGCGGCTATCGGCCAACCCGGCAATCTTGCGCCACAGGGCGGCGGCGTCCTCGTCCTCGCTGTAGACCGTCACTAGCAGCTTCTCGGCGGGGAGCGCGAAATCCTTGGTCAGCAAGGTCCAGGCATGAAGGATCGCCTGCTCCTTGAAATAGTCGCCGAAGGAGAAATTGCCCAGCATTTCGAAGAAGGTATGGTGGCGGGCGGTATAGCCCACATTGTCGAGGTCGTTGTGCTTGCCGCCGGCGCGCACGCATTTCTGCGCCGTGGTGGCGCGTGCGTAGCCACGCTTCTCCTGCCCGGTGAAGACATTCTTGAACTGCACCATGCCGCTGTTGGTGAACAGCAGCGTCGGGTCGTTGCGCGGCACCAGCGAGCTGCTTTCGACCACCTGGTGCCCGTTGCGGGCAAAGTAGTCGAGGAAGGTGGCGCGGATGTCGTTGCTGGAGGCGGTGTCGCGGCTGGCCATGATCGCTCGGCGGTCCTGCGGAAAGGGGGGCTGTTGGAATAGCCGAGCCCCGCCCCGCTGTCACGCAGCGCCGGGCCGCCTCATGGGGCGGGGGGTGGGCAGGTGCTGGGGGCAGCCCTTCGCCGCTACGTGTCCTCCAGCGTCCACTCCTCGGCCTTGGCGCCGGCCAGGGCCTGGATGCGCTCCTCATCGGCCGCGAGCGCGGCGGCGGTGCCGGCATAGACCATCTGGCCGTTTTCCAGCACATAGGCGTCGTCGGCGATCTCCAGGCTCATCCGCACATTCTGCTCGACCAGCAGCACCGAGATGCCCGCCTCGCGCATCTGCACGACGATGCGGAAGACATCGCGCACGATCAGCGGCGCCAGGCCCTGGGAGGGCTCGTCGAGGATCAGCAGCCGGGGATTGAGCAGCAGGGCGCGGGCGATGGCCAGCATCTCCTGCTCGCCGCCCGAGAGCTGGCGGCCGAGATTCATCCGCCGCTCCTCGAGCCGGGGGAACAGGCCGAAGACGCGCGGAATGGTCCACTCCCCCGGCCGCTCCAGCGGCACGCGCAGATTGTCCTCCACCGTCAGGTTGGGGAAGATGCGCCGCCCCTCCGGTACGAACCCCACCCCCATGGCGGCGATACGATAGGTCGGCAGCCGGGTCGTCTCCACGCCAAACACCGTCACCTTGCCGCTGCGCGGGGGCGTGAGGTTCATCAGGCTGCGCAGCGTGGTCGATTTGCCGGCGCCGTTCCGCCCGAGCAGCGTGGTGATGCGCCCTTCGGCCACCGTGATGCCGACATCGTGCAGGATATGGCTCTTGCCATAGAAGGTGTTGAGCCCCTCGGCGATCAGCGCGCTCATTCGGCATTCCCCAGATAGGCGGCCTGCACGGTGGCGTTGGCGGCGATCTCCGCCGGTGTGCCGTCGGCCAGCATGCGGCCCTGGTCGAGCACGGTGATGCGATCGGCGAGGTTGAACACCACCCGCATGTCGTGCTCGACGAGCATGATGGTGTAGCCGCTGTTGCGGTGCAGCCGGCGGATCAGCCCGGCAACCTGGTGGGTTTCCTGCTCGCCCATGCCGGCGGTCGGCTCATCGAGCAGCAGCAGCTTGGGTTTGAGGGAGAGCGCCATGGCGATCTCCGCGGCGCGCTGGTCGCCATGCGACAATTCGCCGACCAGCCGGCCCGCCTGCGGCATCAGCTCGCTCTGCGTGACGATCTCGTTGACCCGCGCATCCACCCGCGCCCTGGCGGCCGCGCCGCACCAGAAATGCCGGCTCATGCCCTCGGCGACCTCGACGGCGATGCGCACATTCTCGCGCACCGAAAGCTCGGGAAAGATTTCGGTGATCTGGAAGGTGCGCGCCATGCCGCGCGCCACGCGGTCCGGCACCGGCAGGCGGGTGATAAACTCGCCATTGAGCAGGATGTCGCCGCTGGTCGGCGGGAAGAAGCCGCTGATCATGTTGAAGAACGTCGTCTTGCCGGCGCCGTTCGGCCCGATCACCGCGCGCAATTCGCCGGGTGCCACGGTGACCGACACGCCGCTGACCGCGACCAGGCTGCCGAATTTCTTCGTGACGTTGCGGATTTCAAGGAAGCTCACGCCGCGTCCCTCCGCTTCAGCATGCCGAGCAGCCCTCGGGGGAAGAACAGCACGACGAGGATGAAGATGATGCCGACGAAGCTCATCCAGTTCACCGTCATCGAGGAGATGGTGTCCTCCAGGACGACGAACACGGCGGCCCCGATCAGTGGGCCCCAGAAGGCCCGCATGCCGCCCATCACCGTCATGATGACGATCTCGCCGGACAGGGTGTAGTGCAGCCCGAGCGGGTCGGCGAAATTGTTGAGCAGGGCGTATAGCGCGCCGGCCAGCGCGGTGAAGAAGCAGGAGATCGAGAACGACATCCAGATATGCCGCTCGATCGGAATGCCGAGGAAGCGGGCGCGCCGCTCATTCTCGCGGATGGCCAGCAGCGTGCGGCCGAACGGCGAGCGCAGGATCAGCCCCATCGCCGCGGCGGCGAGGGCGAAGATCAGCAGCACGAAATAATAGAACGCCGTGCCGTTGCCCTGGATGTCGATGGAGGTGAAGCCGAGATCGATCGGCTGGCGGGAAAAGCCGCGCAACCCGTCGAAACCGCCGGTGAAGCTGTTCCAGCTATAGGCGATGTAGTAGCAGATCTGCCCGAAGGCGATCGTCACCATGGCGAAATACACGCCGCGCCGGCGCACGATCAGCGTGCCGAACAGCGAGCCCGCCAGCCCGCCCAGCAGGGTGCCGCTCACCACCGCGAGCATCGTGCTCGACGTCACGTAGCGCAGCATCAGGCCCGCCCCGTAGGCGCCGAGGCCGAAATAGGCGGCATGGCCGAAGCTCATCACCCCGGTGAAGCCGAGCAGCATGTTGAAGCCCATGGCGGCCAGGCCGAACACCAGCACGCGGGTGGCCAGCGCGTCGTAGCCGCCGACATAGGGCAGCCAGAACGGGGCGGTGAGGAGGAGGGCAAAGATGACGATGGCCGTGGTCGGCCGCTCGCGGGCCAGGGCGCCGCTCATGACATCATGCCCTCTTCGCCCATCAGGCCGCGTGGGCGTATCAGTAGCACCAGCGCCATGATGACGTAGATCACCGCCTCGCTCGCCGCGGGATAGACCGCCGTGGTCAGGGCCGCGGCCAGGCCGATGACCAGCCCGCCGACCAGCGTGCCGGTCAGGCTGCCGACGCCGCCGACGATGATGGCGATGAAGCTCGGCATCAGAAGGTCGTCGCCCATGTTGGGATTGAGGCCGATCTGCCCGGCCGCCAGTACGCCGCTCAGCCCGGCCAGCAGGCAGCCCAGCGCGAAGTTGAACGAGCGCAGCACGCCGACATTGACGCCGAGGGCGGCGACCGTGTCGAGATCGAGTGTGCCGGCGCGGATGCGCACGCCGACCCGCGAATAGCGCAGGAACGCGAAGAGCCCGGTGATCGCGATGGCGACGAAGACCACCATGAAGATGCGGTAATAGGTGATGAAGAACAGCGCGGCACTCAGCGGCTGGGCCAGCGCGGGCGGCAGGCCGAGCGGCAGGCCGTTCGAGCCCCACACGTAGCGCATCAAATCCTGCATCACGAAGGCCAGGCCGAAGGTCAGCAACAGGCTGTAGACCGGGTCGCGGTTATAGACCCGCCGGATCATCAGCCGCTCCACGGCAAAGCCGAAGGCCGCCGTCACCACCGGCGCGACCAGCAGGGCCCCCCAATAGCCGAGATGCGGCGACAGCACGTAGGCGATGTAGCCGCCGAGGGCGAGGAAATTGCCGTGCGCGAAATTGATGACGTTGCTGAGATTGAGGATCAGCGACAGGCCGAGGGCCATCAGCACGTAGAACGTGCCGATGATGAGCCCGTTGGTGACGTTGTAGAGGACAACTTGGAACATTCGGCCTGCCTTGGTCGGAAAGGGGCGCGGTCAGGACATGTCGTAAGCGCCGCCACGCACCGCCCGGCTGTTGCCGGGCGGCCGTGACAGACACAACGCAGACGCGTTCAGGCCGGGTATTTCATATGGCAGCCGGTATCGGCCACCGAGCCCGCGGCCTCCTCGCCCGGCACCAGCTTGGCGACGGTGAACATGTCGTCGGGATTGGCGCCCGCCTTGGCGGGATGAGCGTTGCCGACGAAGATGTTGGGCATCAGCTCGTGATCGCCGGCGCGATAGCGGACCTTGCCGGGCTGCAATGCCACGTCCGCCGGCAGTTCCAGGTCCTCCAGCGCGTGCGCCATCTTCAGGCTGTCCAGCGCCTTGGCCTTTTCGGCGGCAAGCTTCACCGAGTGCACGGCGACCACGCCGAACCAGTGCCGCGCCGAGGGTGTCTTGCCGGTCGCCTTGCGGAAGGCGGCGACAAATTCGGCGACATGCGGCACGCCGGGCTGGTTCCACCACCACTCCATCGTCCACCACCCGGCCTTCGCCTCGACCGGCACGGCCTGGAGCGCCTCGAGCTCGAACAGCGCGCCGCCGAGCGCCATCTCCTTTTCCATGCCGAACTGGGTGAACTGCTTCATGCAATCCACCTGCGCCAGCCCGCCCATGTTGTTGAGCAGCACGTCCGGCTTGTAGGCCTTGGCCTTGATCAGCGTGCCGGAGAAGTCCGAATTGGCGATCGGCAGCATGTCGCCCTGGTACTCGCCGCCGGCCTTCTTGAGCTGCTTGACGAAGGCGTCCTGCAACGAGTGGCCATAGGCGTAATCCGGCGTGATGAAGAACCAGCGCTTGCCGAAGCGCTTGATCAGCTCGCCGGAGACCGCGGTCGCATCCATCGTCGTGGTGTTGCAGATGCGGAAGACGTTCCACTTGCAGTCCGCGCCGGTGATCGGGTCGGTGTGCCCACCGGGGACGATGTGCAGAACCTTCTTCTCGTTGGTCACCTGCGACATGGCGTAGGCGATGCCGGAATTCACGTCGCCGAAGATGACATCGACCTTGTCGCGGTCGATCAGCTTGCGCGTCTTCTGCACGCCGGTGCCGACATCGTTGGCCGAATCCTCGACCAGAAGCTGAATCTGGCGGCCCAGAATGCCGCCCGCCTTGTTCAGCTCGGCGACCGCGTATTTGGCGCCCTCCACCTCGGGGCCGGCCGGCGCGGAGAGCGAACCGGTCAGCGGATCGACCATGCCGATCTTCACCGGCGCCTCGCCGCGCGCGCTGATGATGAAGGGCGACGCGAGCTGCAACCCACCCAGCGTGGCGCCGGCAGTCAGCAGCGTACGGCGACGGAGTCCGACTATCTTACGGTCCATTGAGTCCCTCCCTGACAACGACCGTTCCATCGGCCGCCTGGTTTCCAAGCAACAAGCCACCCCACGGCGCAACCAGCGCCACATGGCGGTAAGATTCTTGGTATTGCGGCAAGTCTAGGCAGGTGCCAGCGCCGCCGTCGAGAGGATTTCGCGCGCCCTTCCGAAATTTCACCCGCGCCCCGCGCGGCCGATGGGCGCGCTACCGTCGATAGGGCGCGGGCAGCAGCTCCGGCACGCGCAGCTTCTCCAGTCCGTTCGGCCCCGGCACGATCACCCAGGCATCCGGCGCGTGATCGAGGAACATCTCCCGGCAGGCGCCGCAGGGCGCCACCACGGCGATGGCGCGGCTCTCCTCCTCGGGCTTGGGGTGGCGCACGGCCACCGCCGCCACCACGGGCCCCTGCCCTTCGAGAATCGCCCGCCCCAGCGCGACCGCCTCGGCGCAGACCGACATCCGCCCGACGGCGGCGCCGAGATGCACGCCGGTCCAGATCCGCCCGTCGGCGGTGCGCAGCGCCGCGGCCACGGTGTGCCAGAACGGCCGATAGGTATCGGCCATAACTTTCTCCGCGGCGGCCACCAATTCGAGGTCCCGGGAGTCGAGCTCCATCTCTCGCAATCTGCGACGGGCTACTCGGCGGCCTCGGCTTCCTCCGGCTCCGGCGAGGCCAGCATGGTATTGGCCACCGCCCCGGCCTGCTCGCGCACCTTCTTCTCGATGGCGTCGGCCACGTCCTTGTGGTCGCGCAGGAACTGCTTGGCGTTCTCCCGCCCCTGGCCGATGCGCTGGCTGTCATGGCTGAACCAGGCGCCGGATTTCTCCACGACATTGGCTTTTACGCCAAGATCAATGAGTTCTCCGACTTTGCTGATCCCTTCGCCATACATGATGTCGAACTCGACCTGGCGGAAGGGCGGCGCCATCTTGTTCTTCACCACCTTCACCCGCGTCTGGTTGCCGACCACCGTCTCGCGGTCCTTGATCTGCCCGATGCGACGGATTTCCATGCGGATGGAGGCGTAGAACTTCAACGCGTTGCCGCCCGTCGTCGTCTCCGGGTTGCCGAACATGACGCCGATCTTCATGCGGATCTGGTTGAGGAAGATCAGCATGGTATTGCTGCGCGAGACGCTGCCGGTGATCTTGCGCAGCGCCTGGCTCATCAGGCGGGCGTGCAGGCCCATGTGGCTGTCGCCCATCTCGCCTTCCAGCTCGGCGCGCGGCACCAGGGCGGCGACGCTGTCCACCACCAGCACGTCGATCGCGCCGGAGCGGACGAGCGTGTCGGCGATTTCGAGCGCCTGCTCGCCGGCATCGGGCTGGCTGATGAGCAGATTGTCCACATCCACGCCCAGCTTGCGGGCATAGCCCGGATCGAGCGCGTGCTCGGCATCGATGAAGGCGCAGGTACCGCCGCGCTTCTGCGCCTCGGCAATGGCGTGCAGGGCGAGCGTCGTCTTGCCCGAGCTCTCCGGGCCGTAGATTTCGATGATGCGGCCGCGCGGCAGGCCGCCGATGCCGAGCGCGAGATCGAGCCCGAGCGAGCCGGAGGGAATCACCTCGACCGCCTCGACGCCGGAGCGCGCGCCCATGCGCATGATCGAGCCTTTGCCGAAGGCCCGTTCGATCTGGGTCATGGCGGCGTCGAGTGCTTTGTTCTTGTCCATAACCATCCATTTCCCAAGCGTTGGCCGCAGCAATGCGGAGTCTAGCGATGCCGTCGAGTCTGTCATATCCCGGTGCGACGCGGCAATGCGGCGCCGGCGCGGGATTAAGGATTTGTTCGTTATATGTTCATAAATATCGGCCGTAAAGAACAAATATGGAACATTTGATGCGCGGCCGATCGAAACGCCAAATCGATACGCCCGGTCGCCACTCCGCCACCGATCCGGCCACTCCGTCGGCTGGACTCTAGACAGTCTGGGCGGCGGTCACTTCGTCGAGCTTGGCCGCCAGATCGCGCAGCGAATAGGGCTTGGGCAGGAAGGCCGTCGCCGCCTCGTCGAGATCGCGGCGCAGCGTCTCCTCCGCGTAGCCGGAAACCAGCACCGCCGGCAGCGTCGGGGCTTCGAGCCGCTCGCGCACCTCGCGCACCAGCGTCGCGCCATCCATGCCCGGCATCACCATGTCGGTGACAACCGCGGAGATCAGCGTCGGCTGCCTGTCGCGCGCCAGACGGTCGAGCAGGGCGAGGGCGGCATCGCCATTCTCGGCGGCGAGCACGGTCCAGCCATGCCGCGCCAGGGTGCGCTCGGCCAGCCGGCGTACGGGCTCCTCGTCCTCGACCAGCAGCACCGTGCGCAGGCTCGGCGCCGCCGCCTGGGCCGCCGGCTCCGGCGCCTCGCGCGGCACGCGGGGGATGGCGACCGCCTCCTGCCCGTCCCAGCGCGGCAGATAGACGCGCAGCTGCGTGCCCTGCCCGACCTCGCTCTCGACGGCGAGGAAACCGTCGGACTGGCGGATGATGCCGTGCACCGTGGACAGGCCGAGCCCGCTGCCGCCGGTCTCGCGCTTGGTGGTGAAGAACGGGTCGAAAATGCGCGGCAGCACCTCGGGCGGAATGCCGGCCCCGGTGTCGCGCACCTCGATCATGACGTAGCGGCCGGGCGGAATGGTCTCCGGCCCGCGGGCGAGCGGGCGGTAGAGCGTCATGTGGCCGCTGCGCAGGGTCACGCGGCCGCCCTCGGGCATGGCGTCGCGCGCGTTGACCACGAGGTTGACCAGCACCTGGTCGAGCTGGGTCGGATCGGCGCGCACGGTGCGGCCCGGGGTCTCCAGATCGAGCTCCA
>JAGXAV010000573.1 GCA_018971455.1 Rhodospirillales bacterium | reverse complement strand
GCCGTCGCGGCCGCGATGGCGCGCGACATCGCCGCTGGCCAGGCCGATGCCTCCATCAGCACCGCCAGCGCCCGCTCGGTGGTGCCGGCCGGGCTGGTCACCGCGCGCCGCAGGTCGGCCGCATCCGCCGTGCTCGCGCCTAGCAGCGCGCCCGAGCCGGCCACCGTCCGGCGCGCCAGCTTGCGGGCCAGCTCATGGGGAATGCCCTGCTCGACGGCGGCCTGCTCGAGCAGTTCGGCGAGCAGGAACACATAGGCCGGCCCGCCGCCCGAGACCGCGGTCACCGGGTCGAGCAACGCCTCGTCGGCCACCCACGCGACCTCGCCGATCGCCGTCAGCAGCCCGTCGCACAGCGCGCGCTGGGCGGCGTTCACCCGCCCCCCGGCGCAGGCCACGGTGATGCCCTGGCGAATCGCCGCCGGGGTATTGGGCATCGCCCGCACGATCGCCGCGTCCTGCCCGAGCAGCCCTGCGAGGCCGGCGATGCTGCGCCCGGCCATGATCGACAGCATCACCGCCGATGGGGCGTAGCGGGCATAGAGCGGCAGCGTCTCGGCGGCATGCTGCGGCTTCACCGCCAGCACCACGGCCGCCGGGGCGAAGCCGGGCGGGATCGCCGCCGCCTCGGCCACCACCACCAGCTCGGGCCCGGGGCTCTCCGGCCGCGAGGGATCGACGGCGACCGACGGCGCGAGGCCGCGCTCGCGCCAGCCGGCCAGCATGGCGCCGCCCATCTTCCCCAGCCCGACCAGCAGGATCGGCGGGATCGCCGCGCTCATCGGATCATTCCCCCCTCTCATCCGCGCGTCAGGCCTCGCCGACGCATTCGAGCATCGCCGCCGCCAGCGCGTCGGCCGGCGACTTGCCGCCCCACAGCACGAACTGGAAGGCGGGATAGAAGCGCTCGCACTCGGTGATGGCGATGTCGATCATGTCCTCGAGGCTCTCCGCCGAGGCGCCGGGCGCGCCGCGCAGCAGCACCGCATGGCGGAACACCGGCATGCCATCCTCCGCATCCATGCCGAAATGGCCGATCCACAGCCGCTCATTGGCCAGCACCAGCAACTCATAGAGTGCCGCGCGGCGCTTCTCCGGCACCTTGAGGTCGAAGGCGCAGGTGAAGTGCATGGCGCTGATCTCGTGCGACCAGCTGAAATAGAGCCCGTAATCACACCATTTGCCGGGCGCCTCGGCGGCCATCTCGGCGTCGTTGCGACGATCGAACGCCCACTCATTGGCGGCGACGATCTGCTCCATCACGTCGAGCGGGTTGGCGGCGTTGTCGGGGAAGCTGCTCATCAGAGCTGACATGCGGGGTCTCCCGGGTGGAGGAAGGCCAGGACGGACGCGGCCGCATCGCATGGCCGCGGTCAGCGAAATGCGGGAGGCCCCGATATGTTGCGTGTCAGGCGCCGCACCGCACAAGGCTTAGCCTACCGGCCCGCGAAACCGCGCCGCAAGGGGGGTTTTGGCCTCACACCACCATGCCCGGCCCGCCGCCCTCATGCCCCGGCTCGATGGCGCCGACGCGCCCCTCCAGTGCGGCGAGCCGCGCCTCCACCGATGCCAGCCGCGCCTCGGCCGCCTCCTGGCCCTCGCGGGCCGCCGCGGCCAGGGCAAGCGCCGCCTCCATCTCCTCGCGCCGCACCAGCTCGAGGCGGCGGATCGCCTCGTCGACGCGCGCGCGCACCATCGCCTCGGCCTCCTCGCGCAGCCCGGACAGCGCCGAAATCGCGCCGCCGGCGACGCCGGCGAGATCGTCGAAGAATTGCGGCCGTGTGCTCATCACCCACTCCTGTCACGCGGGGCGGCTTCCGCCGCGCCCTGTTGCCCCGTATATCGTCCGCCCATGATCCTGCTCACCGGCGGCGCCGGCTTCATCGGCTCCAACCTGCACGCCGCCCTGGCCGCGCGCGGGCTCGAAACCGTGCTTGTGGACCGGCTGCGCGACCAGGGGAAGTGGCGCAACCTCGCCCGCCACGCCCCTGCGAGCCTCATCGCCCCCGAGGCGCTCGACGATTTCCTC
>JAGXAV010000572.1 GCA_018971455.1 Rhodospirillales bacterium | reverse complement strand
GGCCACGCCCCGCCGGCCCATCCTGCCGTGGCCCATCCGGCGGCGCACAAGGCGGTGCGCCGCCCGCCGGTGGTGCATGCCGTGCAGAACAGCCACGCCCAGAGGCCGCCGCCGAGCCGGTCGGCATCGGCGAAGCCGGCGCCCGCGAAAACGGTCCTGGCGCATCCGGTCGCCGGCCGCGCCACCGCCAGCCCCGCTGGTGCCAGTTCGGCCACCGCCAGGCCGGCCGGGCCGTCCGCCGCGGCGGTGGTGGCGGCCCCGTCCGCACCGGCGCCGACCGAGCCGAGCAAGGGCGCGGTCACCGGGCTGGCGCTGCCGCGCTGGGCCGCACTGCGCTCGGGCGACGTCAATCTGCGGCGTGGGCCCGGCATGCGCTATCCGGTGGAGTGGGTCTATCACCGTCGCGGCCTGCCGGTGGAGATCGAGCGCGAGTTCGATGTCTGGCGCCTGGTGCGCGACCAGGACGGGGTGGAAGGCTGGGTGCACCAGGCGACGCTGATCGACCAGCGCGCCTTCGTCGTGAAGGGTGCGGCGGCGACGCTGCGCGCCGCTCCCTCGGCGACGGCCGGCGCTGTGGCGCTGCTCGAGCCGGGTGTGGTCGGCCATATCCGCGCCTGCGCGGCCGCGCAGGGCTGGTGCCGCATGCAGGTCGGCAATTATCGCGGCTGGCTGCCGCGGGCGGCGGTGTGGGGCGTCTCAGCAACCGAGGCGGTCAACTGAGGGTTTTGCCGGCGCGCGCATTCGGCTAGGCTCGGCGCATGGACAAGGACACTCCCCGCGCCATGCACGATCTCGGCGGCGTCTCGCAGTTCATGTGCGACGCGGTCGAAACCGAGGCCCATGCGCTGACCGATTTCGACCGCGAGGTCGATGCTATCCGCCAGATTCTTGGCGTGAAGCAGGTGATGTCGGTCGATGAGCTGCGCCGCGGCATCGAGGCGATCCCGGAGGGCGAGTACCACCGCCTGTCCTACTACCAGCGCTGGATCCGCTCGATCGCGTCCACCCTGCTGCGCAAGGGCGTGATCGAGGAGGGCGAACTGCTCGCCGCCCTGGAGTGCTGCTGATGCTGGCGCCGGGAACGAAAGTGCGCGTGCGCAACGACTGGCCGGAGACGCGCGGGCCGTGCCACATCCGCACGCCGCATTACGTGCGCGGCGAGACCGGCGTCGTGGTGCGCCATCTCGGCGATTTTCCCAACCCCGAGGATCTCGCCTTCGCCCGCCCGGCGCCCATCCTGGCGCTCTATCATGTCCGTTTCGCGCAGCCCGCGCTGTGGGGCGAGGGGATGGCGGGCGACGAGGTGGTGGTGGAAATCTTCGAGCCCTGGCTGGAGGCGGCATGAGCGTGGTGGAGGCCGAGAGCGAGCGGCTTTTGGCGGCGGTGCGCGCGCTGCTGCTGGAGAAGGGCATCACCTCGCGCGAGGAGATCGCCGAGCGCATCCGGATCACCGATGGCGGCAGCCCGGCGCAGGGCGCGCGCATGGTCGCGCGGGCCTGGGTCGATCCGCAGTACCGGGCGCTGATGCTGGCCGATGGCGCACGCGCCGCCGAGGCGATGGGCATTCCGATGCGCGGCCTGCCGCCTCTCGGCGTGCTGGAGGATACGCCCGCGCTGCACCATCTCGTGGTCTGCACGCTGTGCAGCTGCTATCCGCGCGCCGTGCTCGGCTATCCGCCCTTCTGGTTCAAATCCGCCGCCTACCGCGCGCGCGCCGTGCGCGACCCGCGCGGGCTGCTGAGCGAGTGGGGCACGGTGCTGCCGGCGGAGGTGAAGCTGCGGGTGGTGGACAGCACGGCCGATTACCGCTGGATGGTGCTGCCGCTGCGCCCGGCCGGAACCGATGGCTGGAGCGAAGACGCCCTCGCCGCCCTGGTCCATGAAGGCGACATGGTCGGCGTCAGCGTTCCCTCCGCCGGTTGACCCACGCGAGGAGCCATCGATGCCCACACCCGAAGCCCGTCTGCACACGCTGGGTCTCACCCTGCCACCCCCGCCGGCGCCGCTTGGCACTTATGTTCCATTCCG
>JAGXAV010000036.1 GCA_018971455.1 Rhodospirillales bacterium | reverse complement strand
GTCAGCTCGGCCGGGGCGAGGCTGATGGTGGGCAGGCTCTCGGCGGTCTCGCCGCTCTCGAAGGTGCGCCGCGCGGTCTCGGCCGCGGCCTCGGCGGCGGCGCGGCCATGGGCGAGTGCCGTCGCCTCGGTGGCGAGGATCTTCTTGGCCTCGTTGATCTCCGCCCCCCCCAGCGCCTCCAGCCGGGCGATCTCGGCCAGGGGAACATCGGTGAACAGGCGCAGGAAGCGGCCGACATCGGCATCCTCCGTGTTGCGCCAGAACTGCCAGTAATCGAACACCGGCAGGCGGTCCGAAGTCAGCCAGATGGCGCCCTTGGCGGTCTTGCCCATCTTGGCGCCGGAGGCGGTGGTGATCAGCGGCGTGGTCAGGCCGAAGACCTGCTTGTGCTCGGTGCGGCGGACGAGATCGACGCCGGAGACGATGTTGCCCCACTGGTCCGAGCCGCCCATCTGCAGGGTGACGCCGTGGCGGCGGTTGAGCTCGCGGAAATCGTAGCTCTGCAGGATCATGTAGTTGAATTCGAGGAAGGTCAGCGGCTGCTCGCGCTCCAGGCGCAGGCGCACCGAATCGAATCCGAGCATGCGGTTGACGGTGAAATGCACGCCGACATCGCGCAGCAGCGGGATGTAGCCGAGCGCCCCCAGCCAGTCATTGTTGTTCGGCATGATGGCGTCGCGCGGGCCCTCGCCGAAGCGCAGGAACGGATCGAAGCAGCGGCGGATGCCGGCCATGTTGATTTCGATCTGCGCGTCCGACAGGAGCTGGCGCGATTCGTCCTTGCCCGACGGGTCGCCGATGCGGGTGGTTCCGCCGCCCATCAGCGCCACCGGCCGGTGGCCATGGCGTTGCATCAGCCGCAGCAGCATGATCTGCACCAGGCTGCCGATATGCAGGCTGTCGGCGGTGCAGTCGAAGCCGATATAGCCGGCGACGATGCCGCCGCGCAGGGCGGTGTCCAGCCCGTCGAGGTCGGTGCAATCGGCGACGAAGCCGCGTTGGACGGCGTCGTGGAGGAAGTCACTGCTCGGCATCTTGCGGTCCTGCGGCTGCGGAGGCGTGCGGGCTAGCACAGGCGGAGGGCGGAGAAAATGCTGCGGGTGATCGGGCTGATGAGCGGCACCTCGCTGGACGGGGTGGATGCCGCCCTGCTGGAGACCGACGGGGTGGCGATCGGGGCCGCGGGGCCTGCGCTGACGTTGGCCTACGACGCCACGCTGCGCGGCGACCTGCGGCGGCTGCTGGACCGCGCCCCGGCGCTGCCGCCCGACGATCCGGCGCTGCTCGATGCGGTGGCGCGGCTGACCCGGCGCCATGCCGAGGCGGTGGCGGCGATCGGGCGGCCGGCGGACCTCATCGGCTTTCATGGCCAGACCATCCTGCACCAGCCGCAAAGGCGGCGGACCTGGCAGGTCGGCGACGCCGCATTGCTGGCGCGGCTGACCGCGCTGCCGGTGGCCCATGATTTCCGCGCCGCCGATGTCGCCGCCGGCGGCGAGGGGGCGCCGCTGGTGCCGGTCTATCACGCCGCCCTGGCCGCCGGGCTCGCGGGGCCGCTCGCGGTGCTCAACCTCGGCGGCGTCGGCAACGTCACCTTCATCGGGGCCGATGGCGGGCTGCTGGCCTTCGATACCGGGCCGGGCAACGGGCCGCTCGATGACTGGGCGGCGGCGCATACCAACCAGGATTGCGACCGCGACGGGCGGCTGTCCGCGGCGGGGCTGGCGGACCCGATCGTGCTGGCGCGGCTGCTGGCGCACCCGTATTTCGAGCGCCCCGGCCCGAAATCGCTCGACCGGCTGGATTTCGCGGCGGCCCTGGCGGCCAGCGGCCTCGACCGGCTCGGCGCCGCGGACGGAGCGGCGACGCTGGTCGCCTTCACCGTGGAGGCGGTGGCGCGGGCGCCCCTGCCGGCGCCGCCGCGGCGCTGGCTGGTGGCCGGCGGCGGGCGGCGCAACCCCTCCATCATGGCCCAGCTGCGCGCCCGGCTGGCCGCGCCCGTCGATGCGGTGGAGGGGGTGGGATGGGACGGCGATGCGCTGGAGGCGCAGTGCTTCGCCTTCCTCGCCGCCCGTGTGCTGGCGGGGCTGCCGCTGAGTTTCCCCGGCACCACCGGCGTGCCGCACCCGCTCGCCGGCGGGCGGATCGCGCCTCCCGCGGCCGGCGCCGAGCCCGCGCAGTACGCAACAACGTGATATCGGTCCGGGCCGCACCGAAGGCTAGGCTGCGGCGTGGCCAGCGGCACGGAGGCGGCGTTGAGCGAAACCAAACTCGTCAAGGTACGCTACGGAAACTACAAATTCGATCCCGACAAGGACGCCGATCTGCAAGCCACCGACAAGGCGCGCAGCGAGATCCAGCTGAAGATGGACTGGGACGGGCTGTTCAAATCGGCGCTGACGATCATCTTCGAGAAGATCAGCGGCTACACCAAGGGCAAGATCGACCTGAAGGTCAGCGAGTTCGCCGCTGATTTCGTCGCGACCCAGATGGCCCCGCTCGGCGGCCATCGCCTGGCACCCGGCGTGAAGCCGATGACCGGCAACCTGGTGCCGGTGGAGTGGAAATTGCGGCGGCGGACCGGCCAGGACAGCTCGGCGATGGCGTGGCAGGTGATGGTCGATATCGACGACGTGCCGCCGGGCCTGGCGGCGAACGGGCCGGACCGCCCGCATGTCGGCTATCTGCTGACCGGCAAGAGCGGCGGAACGGGCAAGGATATCCGCATCGACGGCCATATCTTCGTCGAGTTCGTGCCGGCCTCGCGCAACGCGCCGGGCTCGCAGCCGACGGTGGCGGCGACCGCGCCGGCGTTCAGCAAGCCGTTGCAGGATATCTGAACGCGGCGGTGGCTCGGGGATAGCCCGGCGCGGTGGGCGCCGGCGCGCAGGGCGGCCCTGCGCGCCGGCGGCTTGTCCCGGCCGGCGCGGCTGCGCAGGCTGCGGTCCATGCGCACCATGCCGCCTGCCAGGACCACCCCGCCTGTTCGCCGCGACCGTGTCGATGCGCTGGCCATCGGCGTCGTCGTGCTGCTCTGCGCGCTGTGGGGCATTCAGCAGGTGGCGGTGAAGGTCGCCGCGGCCGGCGGGCTGCCGCCGCTGTTCCAGGCGAGCTTCCGCTCGGCCGCGGCCGCCCTTCTGGTGCTGGCATGGATCGGCGCGCGGCAGGGCGGGGCGGGGGTGCGCGCGGCGTTCCGGCGCGACGCGGCCCTGGCCCCCGGGCTGGTGATCGCGCTGCTGTTCGGGCTCGAATTCCTCTGCCTGTTTCCGGGATTGCGGCTGACCACCGCCTCGCGCGGCGTGCTGTTCCTCTACACCGCGCCCTTCTTCACCGCCGCGGGCGCGCATGTGTTCCTGCCGCACGAGAGGCTCCGGCCGCGGCAGGTGCTCGGCCTGGTGGTCGCCTTCGGCGGCGTGGCGGCGGCCTTTGCCGAGGGGCTCGGCGCGCCCGGCGGCAGTGTCGCGGGCGATCTGCTGTGCCTGGCGGCCGGCGCGCTGTGGGGCGCGACGACGGTGGTGGTGAAGGCCAGCCCCAGCCTGTCGCGCTCCGATTCGGCGCGCATCCTCTTCCTCCAGCTCGCCGGCTCGGTGCCGGTGCTGCTCATCGCTGCCGTGCTGGGCGGGCAGGCGGGCCATTGGCCGCAGGCGAGCGAGCTGGCCTGGCTGGCGCTGCTCTACCAGACGGTGGTGGTGGCCTTCGCCAGCTACCTCGCCTGGTTCTGGCTGATCCTGATCTATCCGGCGACGCGGCTTTCCGGCTTCACCTTCCTCACGCCGCTGTTCGGCATCCTGGCCGGCCACCTGCTGCTGGGCGAGCCGGCCTCCGTGGCGCTGCTGGTCGGGCTGGGGGCGATTGCCGTCGGCATGCGCCTGCTCAATGCGCGCGCTATAAGGGCGGCCGTGGCACGGGGGGACGCGGCATGAGCGACTTGCCGATTCTGACGCAGCGGCGCATCGAGGCGGGCTTCGCGCGCGGCGTGTTCGAGGAGATGAAGACCGAGCTTGGCGAGGCCGCGGCGCGGCGCATCCTGGCCAATGCCGTCATCAGGATGGCGCGCGCCACGGCCGCCGCCATGGCCGCCGAGGCGCCGGGCGGAGCGCCGGACCTCGACAGCTTCCGCGACATCCAGCGCCACTGGACGGCGGAGGACGCGCTGCACACCGAGGTGCTCGCCTCGACACCGACGCAGTTCGATTTCAACGTCACGCGCTGCCGCTATGCCGAGATGTATCGCGCCATGGGGCTGGCCGAACTGGGCGCCATCCTGTCGTGCAACCGCGACGGCGCGTTCTGCGAGGGCTATGGCGACAAGCTGAAGCTGACCCGCACCCAGACCATCATGGGCGGGGCGAGCCACTGCGATTTCCGCTACCGCTACGGCTGAGCCGGCACCAGCACCGCCTCGGCCTGCACCGTCGCCGTGATGTCGCTGTCCTGCGCTTCGGCGCGCGGGGCCGGAGCGGCGGCGGCCATCGCCATCATGCGCGGCACCGGCGGCGGCGGCGATGGCTGGTCGAGCGAGACGGTGCGGAAGGCGATGAAGCGCAGGCCGAGGATCTTCGCCGCCTCCTCGGCGCGGGCGCGCAGGCGGGAGAGGGCGAGCTTCATCGCCTCGCTCTGCGCGGCGCGCAGGGCGGGCGGGGAGACCTGCCAGCCAAGCTGGCCGAGCTGCATGTTCGCCGCCTGCAGCCGGCCCACGAGGGACAGCATCGCCGCGCCGTCCTTGCCGGTCAGCGTGACCGACTGGCCGGCGTGAAAGCCGGGGGTGGGCTTGGTCTGCTGCCAGACCTGGTAGAAGCCGGTGGCCGCGGCGATGGCGGGGACCGCGTGGGCCGCGTCGAGCGCGTGGCCGATGGCGGTGTTGACCTCGGCCTGCGCGGCCGCCGGGGTGGCGGCCACCGCCTCGGCGCGCAGGGTGGCGACCATCTGGTCCGGGTGCACGGCGACATGGGCCGTCTCGGCGAGGTGCAGCACGGTGTCGGCCGCGGCCGCCGCGGGCAGGGCGATCGCCGCCGGGGCGAGCAGCGCGCCGATCACGACCAGGCTCTTCATCGCTTCCTCCGCCGCTGCGCGGCGCCAGCGTGTCACGCCGCCGCCGCGCGCGCCAGCGTCAATGGATCTCGGGTTCGGCGACCCGGGCGGTGCCCTCCAGCACGCGATAGTCGCAGCCCTCGTTGGCCTGCGTCACCTCGCGCGTGTGCAGCAGGCCGAAGCCGCGCACGTAGTGCGGCGCGGGCGGCGTCCAGGCGGCGCGGCGGGCGGCGAGCTCGACCTCGGCGACCTCGAGCGTGAGGGTTCGGGCGGCGACGTCGAGGGTGATGCGGTCGCCGCTGCGCACGAGGGCGAGCGGGCCGCCGACAGCACTTTCCGGGGCGACGTGGAGCACGCAGGTGCCGTAGCTGGTGCCCGACATGCGGGCGTCCGAAATGCGCACCATGTCACGCACGCCCTGCTTGAGGATCTTCTTCGGCAGCGGCAGCATGCCCCATTCCGGCATGCCGGGCCCGCCGATCGGCCCGGCATTGCGCAGCACCAGCACGCTGTCCGGCGTCACCTCGAGATCGGGGTCGTCGAGGCGGCGGGACATGTCGTTGTAATCCTCGAACACCACCGCCGGGCCGGTGTGGCGCAGCAGGCGCGGATCGGCCGCACTGTGCTTGATCACCGCGCCGTCGGGGCAGAGATTGCCGCGCAGCACGGACAGGCCGCCCTCGGGCTTGAGGGGGTTGTCGAGCGGGCGGATGACGTCATCGTTCAGCACGCGGGCGCCGGCGACGCCCTCGCCGATCGTGTGGCCGGCCACCGTCATCGCCGAGCGGTCGAGCAGGTCGCCCATGCGCTCCATCAGCGCGCGCAGGCCGCCGGCATAGTAGAAATCCTCCATCAGGTACTGGCTGCCCGAGGGGCGGATATTGGCCAGCAGCGGGGTGGCGCGCGACAGCGCGTCGAACCGGTCGAGATCGAGCTTGATGCCGACGCGCCGCGCCATGGCGATGAGGTGGACGATGGAGTTGGTCGAGCCGCCGATGGCCATGGCGACCTTCACCGCATTGTCGAAGCTCGCCTGGGTGAGGAAGGTGCTCGGGCGCATGTCGTCCCACACCATCTCGACGATGCGCCGGCCGCAGGCGGTGGCCATGCGGGCATGGTTGGAATCGGGCGCCGGGATGGAGGAGCTGCCGGGCAGGGCGAGGCCGAGCGCCTCGGTGGCGCTGGTCATCGTGCTCGCCGTGCCCATGGTCATGCAGGTGCCCCAGCTGCGGGCGATGCCGTCCTCCACGCCTTCCCAGTCCTGCTGGGTGATGTTGCCGGCGCGCAGCTCGTCCCAGAACTTCCAGGTGTCCGAGCCGGAGCCCAGCGTGTGGCCGTTCCACTGGCCGCGCAGCATCGGCCCGGCGGGCATGAAGATCGCCGGCAGATCCATCGACAGCGCGCCCATCACCATCGCCGGCGTGGTCTTGTCGCAGCCGCCCATCAGCACCAGGCCATCCACCGGCATCGAGCGGGCGATCTCCTCGACCTCGACGGCGAGCAGGTTGCGATAGAGCATCGTCGTCGGCTTCATGAAATTCTCGGGCAGGGCAAGCGCCGGGATTTCCAGCGGGAAGCCGCCGGCCTGCCAGACGCCGCGTTTGACCTCCTCGGCACGGATGCGGAAATGCTGGTGGCAGGGGTTGATGTCCGACCAGGTGTTGAGGATGCCGATGACCGGCTTGCCCTGCCAGTCCTGCTGGGCATAGCCCATCTGCTTGGTGCGGCTGCGGTGGCCGAAGCGGCGCAGGTCGGCCACCCCGTACCAGCGGTGGCTGCGCAGCTGATCTGGGGTTTTGCGGGCCATGGTAGCGCTATCCTCCTGTTTGGGCGGAAATTGCGCCCTGCGCCGCCCGGAGGCAAGCCCCTTTGCCGCGCCGGGTTGACGCGGGCTGCCGCGGCTGCCGGTATGGCGCCGTGGAACTCTGGATTCCGATCACCCTGCTGGCGGCCTTGTGCCAGACTTGGCGCACCGCCATGCAGCAGAAGCTGCGCGGGCGGCTTTCGGTCAATGCGGCGAGCTTCGTGCGCTACGTCTACGCCCTGCCGGTCGATATCCTGATGCTGACCGTGGCCCGGTTCGCCGTCGGCCGCGGCCTGCCGGCGCCCAACCTCGCCTTCCTCGGCTTCTGCGCGGCGGCCGGGCTGCTCCAGGTGGTGGCGACCTCGCTGCTCATCCTCTCCTTTGGCTTTCGCGGCTACGCGGTCGGCACCGCCTATTCCAAGACCGAGGCGCTGCAGGCGGCGATCTTCGCCTGGATCATTCTCGGCGAGGCGCTGCACCCGCTGGCCTGGGTCGGGATCGGCATCGGAGTGTGCGGCGTGCTGGTGCTCTCGCTGGGCGGGCGCAACCTCCGGCGGCAGGACATCCTGGCGGCGACCTTCCAGCCGGCCGCGCTGTGCGGGCTGAGTGCCGGGCTGTGCTTCGCCTTCACCGCGATCTTCGTCAAGGAGGCCAACCTCATGCTGGGGCCGGCCGGCGAGGGGGCCGGCGCGCTCGTCCAGCAGGCGATGTTCGTGCTGGTGGTGATCAACGCGCTGCAGACGCTGATGCAGGGCGGGTGGATGGCCTGGCGCGAGCCCGACCAGCTGCGCGCGGCCTTCGCCGCCTGGCGGCAGGCGGGCTGGGTGGGGGCGCTGTCGGCCCTCGGCTCGGGCTCATGGTTCACCGCCTTCTCCATGGCGCCGGTGGCGCTGGTGCGGGCGCTGGGGCAGATCGAAATGGTGCTGACCCTGCTATTCGGCCATTTCTACCTCAAGGAGAAGACCACGCGCACCGCGGTGGCCGGGCTGCTGATGGTGGTGGTGGGGGTGCTGGTGATCATTGCCAGCCGCTGAGCCGCCCGCGCCGGCGGGGGGTCGCGGCGCGGCGGGGAAACCTGCCATAATTCGGCCGGTGGCCGGTGCGATACCGCACCGGCCGCGTTATCGTCGCCGAAGGGAGGATCGAGTTCCGTGATCAAGCCGCTGCGCAAGGCCGTGCTGCCCGTTGCCGGACTCGGCACGCGCTTCCTGCCCGCCACCAAGGCGATGGCCAAGGAGATGCTGCCGGTGGTGGACAAGCCGCTGATCCAGTACGCCGTCGAGGAGGCGCGGGCGGCCGGCATCCAGCAATTCTGCCTGGTCACCGGGCGCGGCAAGACCGCCATCGTCGAGCATTTCGACATTGCCTACGAGCTCGAGAGCACGCTGCGAGCGCGCGCCAAGGATGCCGAGCTCGCCCTGCTGCGGGAGGCGCAGCTGCCCCCCGGCGCCGTGGTGACGGTCCGCCAGCAGGAGCCGCTCGGCCTCGGCCACGCCATCTGGTGCGCGCGCGCCTTCATCGGCGAGGATCCGTTCGCCATCCTGCTGCCGGACGATCTCGTGCTCTCCGAGACACCGTGCACGATGCAGCTGGCCGACGCCTATTACCAGACCGGCGGCTGCGTGGTGGCGGTCACCGAAGTGCCGCGCGAGCAGACCAACCGCTACGGCATCCTCGATATCGGCCATGAGGACGGCCGGCTCGTCGAGGTGCGCGGGCTGGTCGAGAAGCCGCGGCCGGAGGATGCGCCCTCCAACCTGTCGATCATCGGCCGCTACGTGCTGATGCCGCAGGTTCTCGAGCATCTCAGCCGCATGGAGCGTGGCGCCGGCAACGAGGTGCAGCTGACCGACGCGATGGCCAAGCTGATCGGCCATGTGCCGTTCCATGGCCTGCGCTTCGAGGGGCGGCGCTTCGATTGCGGGGACAAGGTGGGCTTCCTCGAGGCGCAGATCGCCTTCGCGCTGAAGCGGCCGGAAATGGCCGGCGCCGTGCGCAGCTTCCTCAAGAACTACGTCTGATCCTTCCGCAGCCCGCCGAGGTTCCATGCATTTCCGTCACGATTTCGATCCGACCATCCTGCGCGAATACGATATTCGCGGCATTGTCGGGCGCACGCTGCACGAGGCCGACGCGTTCGCCATCGGCCGCTGCTTCGCCAGCATCGTCGCGCGCGCCGGGGGCCAGGCCGTCGCCGTCGGCTATGACGGGCGGGTGTCCTCGCCGCTGCTGGAGGCCTCGCTGGTGGCCGGGCTGCGGGCGAGCGGGGTGGAGGTCGTTCGCGTCGGGCTCGGGCCCACGCCGATGCTCTATTATGCCGCGACGACGATGAAGACCGGTGGCGCGGTGATGCTGACCGGCAGCCACAACCCGCCCGATTACAACGGCTTCAAGATGATGCTCGGCGGGCGGCCGTTCTTCGGCGCGCAGATCACCGAGATCGGCCGCATGGCGGCATCCGGCGACGTGGTGCCCGAGGGCGCCGGCGCGGTGCGCAGCATCGACATCGCCGAGGAGTACGTGGCCCGGCTGCTGCAGGACTGGGATGGCGGCAGCCGCGCCCTGCGCGTGGTGTGGGACAATGGCAACGGCGCCGCGGGCGAGGTGCTCAAGCGCCTGGTGGCCGGGCTGCCGGGCCACCACACCGTGCTGTTCCCCGATATCGACGGCCGTTTCCCCAACCATCATCCCGATCCCACGGTGGCGAAGAATCTCGAGGCGCTGGTGGCGCGGGTGCGCGCCGAGGGGGCGGATCTCGGCATCGCCTTCGACGGGGATGCCGACCGCATCGGCATCGTCGATGACACCGGCGCGATGATGTTCGGCGACCAGCTGCTCGTGATACTGGCGCGGGACGTGCTCAAGGCCCAGCCCGGGGCGACCATCATCGCCGATGTCAAGGCGAGCCAGGTGCTGTTCGACGAGGTGGCCGCCGCCGGCGGCGCGCCGCTGATGTGGAAGACCGGGCACAGCCTGATCAAGGCCAAGATGGCCGAGACCGGCTGCCCGTTGGCCGGCGAGATGTCGGGCCACGTCTTCTTCGCCGATAAATGGTACGGCTTCGACGACGCGCTCTATTCGGCGGTTCGCCTGCTCGGCATCGTCGCGCGGATGAGCGCCAAGGTCTCCGCCGTGCGGCTGGCGATGAAGCAGGTCGTCAACACGCCCGAGCTGCGCTTCGACTGCGCCGACACGCGCAAATTCGCCGTCATCGCCGAGGTGGCGGGGCGGCTGAAGGCGGCCGGCGCGCGGGTCGCCGACATCGATGGCGTGCGCGTGCAGACCGAGGATGGCTGGTGGCTGCTGCGCGCCTCGAACACCCAGGCGGTGCTGGTGGCGCGGGCCGAGGCGTCGAGCGAGGCCGGGCTGGAACGGCTGAAGGCGGCGCTGGTGGTCCAGCTTGCCGCCTCCGGGCTCGACGCGCCGGATTTCTCGGGCGCCAATTCTGGCCATTGACCGAAGCCTGGCCGATACTGGCGCGCGGTGACGGGAGGGGCGCGACCGATGCGGGAGAGGATCGGGCAGGCTGAGCCGTTGGCGCGGGCGCGGGGCGTGGCGCCGGCCATCGCCGCGGCGGCGCCGCGGATCGAGGCCGAGAGCCGCCTGCCGGCGCCGCTGCTCGAGACATTGCACGCCGCCCGGTTGTTCCGTGCCCT
>JAGXAV010000571.1 GCA_018971455.1 Rhodospirillales bacterium | reverse complement strand
TGTGTCTCTGATTGGCGCAACTGCAAAGCCCGCGACTTCGGCATCAATCGACCAACTTCGCAGTGCAGCGTTCGAGAACGTGGCGCTCATCGTGCTCGGCATCAACGAAGCACTCCCGAGTTCGACAGTTCGCGAGCAAAAACCGGTGAAATCGCTCACCACGGTCTAAACGGAACAAGGGGTTAGCGGCTTTTTTGGCGAAGTGGCTGTGGTGGCACGTTTTTCCACATAGCGATGCCTCTTGCCATTGGCGTTGCGGCTGATGTAGTGTGGCGGCATGTTCATCAAACTCACGACCTCCGGCGGCCGCCGCTACGTCCAGCTCGTCGAGTCCTACCGGGATGAGAGCGGGCGGGTGAAGAAGCGCACGGTGGCCACCCTGGGGCGGGCCGACCAGGCTGGCGACCAGCTCGGGAGCGTGATCCGCGGTCTGCAGCGCCTTCGGGGCGACGCGCCCGCGCTGGAGAGTGCGGCGGCGGGCGACGTGCGCTTCGAGTCCAGCCGCGCCCTGGGCGACGTGTGGGCGCTGACCGAGTTGTGGGACGAACTGGGCTTCGGCGAACTGCGCCGAGTGTTTCGCCGCACGCGCAGCCGCATCGATGTCGAGGCGCTGGTGCGGCTGATGGTGCTCAACCGGTTGTGTGATCCGACGTCCAAGCTCGGCGTGCTGCGCTGGCTGCAGACGGTGGCGCTGCCGCGCTTCGCGCCCAAGGAGGTGACGCACCAGCAACTGCTGCGGGCGATGGACGCGCTGGTCGAGCACCAGGACCGTGTGCAGGCGGCGCTGGCCGGATGGCTGCGGCCGTTGATCGACCAGGACTTGTCGGTGGTGTTCTACGACATGACCACCATCGGCGTCGAGGGCGAAACTGAACTGGCCGGCGACCTGCGCCAGTTCGGCATGTCCAAGGACGGAGGGATTCGTCGCCAGTTCATGCTCGGCGTGGTGCAGACGGCTGAAGGGTTGCCGCTGACGCACCGGGTCTGGGAGGGCAACACCGCCGAGGCGCCGACCCTCAGCGCCGTGGTCCAGGAGGTGCTGGCCCTGTACCCGGTCAAGCGCGTGGTGCTGGTGGCCGACCGCGGCCTGCTCAGCCTGGACAATCTGGAGTGGTTGCGCGAGCAGCGCGTGGGCGGCACCGAGCAGCCCCTGGAGTTCATCCTGGCTGTGCCGGGGCGACGCTATGCAGAGTTCGCCGAGATCCTGGAGCCGATCCACGCGCAGCGCTGCGCGACGGCCACGCGCGAGGTCATCGGCGAGACCCGATGGCAGGACCTGCGCCTGGTCTGGGCGCACGATCCGCGCCGGGCGCAGGAGCAGACTGTCGCGCGCCGCCAGCACATCGAGGAGCTCACCCGGGAGGCCCAGCGGCGCGCCGGCAAGCTCGACGCCCAGGACGGCGGCGAAGCCTTCAGGGGCCGGCGCCTGAGCGACTCGGGCGCCAAGGCCTGGCTGTTCCGCGCGGTCTCGGAGGCTCACCTGGGCTCGATCATCAAGGTCGACCTGCAATCGGACCTGTTCACCTGGACCATCGACGACCGTGCAATGGCGCGTGCCGAGCTCAATGACGGCAAACTGCTGCTGGTGACCAACGTGCCGGAGCTTGCCGCGACCGAGGTCCTGCAGCGCTACAAGAGCCTGGCCGACATCGAACGCGGCTTCAAGATCCTCAAATCCGAGATCGAGATCGCCCCGGTGTTCCACCGATTGCCCGAGCGCATCCGCGCCCACGCGCTGATCTGCTTCATCGCCCTGGTCCTGTACCGGGTCATGCGCATGCGCCTCAAGGATGCCGACTCGCGTCTGTCGCCCGAGCGCGCCCTGGAGCAGTTGCGGCGCATCCAGTATCACCAGGTGCACCTCGGCGGCGAGCATCGCGACGGTACGTCCACGCTCAGCGACGCCGATCACGTCATCCTCCAAGGACTCAAGCTCCCCAAGCCCGCCATCGACGACCAGCTCGCCCTCCTGTAGGGGCACGTTTGAACATCGGTCATAACGATATCAAGGGCTTGCGAGCGTAACTGTCGAACTCCGG
>JAGXAV010000570.1 GCA_018971455.1 Rhodospirillales bacterium | reverse complement strand
GCGTTCACCGTGACATAGCGATACGGGAACTGGTCGTCGGGCATCTGCGCCAGCGAGATGTTCTTCTTGCCGGCCCAGACGATGACCTGCTGGTGCAGCGGGATGTAGGCGACATCCTTCTGGATGATCTGGATCGCCTCGTTGATCTCCTCGGCGCGCTTGGTCGGGTCGATCTCCTCGCCGATCTTGGCGGTCAGCGCGTCGATGGTGGGGTTGGAGTAGCCGCCGCTGTTGATCTCGCCGCGGCTGCCATTGTGGCTGGCGACCAGGGCGTAGAGCGCATTGTGGGCGTCGTAGGTCGCCGGCGTCCATCCCAGCAGATAGAAGCTGGTGTGGTAGGTGGGGGCCAGGATTTCGCCGAAGAACTTGCTCTTGGTCTGGGCGTTCAGCGTCACCTTCACGCCGACCCGCGCCAGCATCGAGACCACCGCCGTGCAGATCGCCTCGTCGTTGACGTAGCGGTCATTCGGGCAGTCCAGGGTCAGCCCGAAGCCGTTCGGATAGCCCGCCGCGGCGAGCAGCTTCTTGGCTTTCACCACATCGACGGCCGGGCGCTTGTCGAGGGCGGCGTTGTAGCCATTGATGCCCGGGCCCCACATCTCCCAGGTCGGGTGGGCCTGGCCGCGCATGATGCGCTTGGCGATGGCGTTCTCGTCGATGGCCAGCGCGAAGGCCTCGCGAACCCGCAGATCCTTGAAGGGGTTCTTGCCCTTGACGTCCGATTTCAGTAGCTCCGGGCGCGCCTGGTCCATGCCGAGGAAGATCGTGCGCAGCTCGTTCGTCTCCCACAGCCGCAGGCCGGGCGCATGGGCGATGCGGTTCATGTCCTGCGGCGGCACGGTGTAGATCATGTCGAGCTCGCCTGAGAGCAGGCCGGCGACGCGGGTGGCGGCCGAGCCGATCACGTCGAACTCGACGCGGTCGAGATTGCCGGGCGCCTTGTCCCACCAGGCCGGATTTTTTTCCACGATGGTGCGCCGGTCCGGCTCGCGCGCGATCAGCTTGAAAGGCCCGGTGCCGTTGGCGTTGCGCACCGCGAAGTTCTCATCCTTGGTGGCGTCGAGCCGCACCGGCTCGACGGCGTTGTGCGCCTCGCACCAGGCCTTGGACATGATCATGAACTCGGTCAGTTCCTGCAGCAGGATCGGGTCCGGCCGCTTGGTCTCGATGTCGATGGTATGGTCATCGACCTTGCGGATTTCCTTCACCGAGCCGAGCGGCGCGCGCATGTTCGAGGTCTTGGCCTCGATGCGCCCGATGGAGAACACCACATCGTCGGCGGTGAACGGCGTGCCGTCCTGGAACTTCACGCCCGGACGCAGGTTGAAGCGCCACACCGTCGGGCTGGTCTGCTTCCACGACGTCGCCAGCGCCGGCTCGATCTTGAGATTGCGGTCCCAGCGCACCAGCGGCTCGTAGATATTGGCCAGGAAGGAGAGCTGCACCGTCTCCTGGCGCGTGTAGGGGTCCATCGCGCCGACATCGCCGTCATTGGCCCATTTGAAACTGGCCGCGTGGGCCGGCACGCCCAGCGCGGCGAACGCCAGGGCAGCGAGTAGGGGGGCGGCGAGCACCGGCGCGACGCCGGCACGTTGAACTCGTCGAGACATCGCGAACATCCTTCCTCGAAACGGATGCGGCGACGTTAATGTATTGGTGAGCGGGCGCAACCACACCGCGCCCAACGTCGTGCGCCCAACGTCGTGCGCCCGGCTCGGTTCCTGCCTCGCAATGCCCCATCCCGGCCGCGGCGGCCGGGATGGGGAGCCGCAACGGCCTTAGCGGCGCCACCAGCCGCGCTTGGGCGGCGGCGGCGGTTCCTCCGGAGCGGCCGCGGCAACCGGGGCCTCTGCCGGCGCCACCTCCTCAACCGTCACCGGCTCCGGGGCAGCCGGCAGCGCGGCGGGCGCGACGACCACGGGCGCGACGATCGCCGGGGCTGGCGGCGGGGGCGCGGGCGCGGGCAGCGGGGGCGGTGCGGATTGCGCCTCGTTGGCCTGGTCGATCAGGTCGAAGATGTCATAGGTGCTGCCACCGAACGGAT
>JAGXAV010000569.1 GCA_018971455.1 Rhodospirillales bacterium | reverse complement strand
GGTGGCGGGTTCCTCGGCGCGCGGACCGGTCTGGCCGAAGGGCGCGATCAGCACGATGGCGGCACCCGGGTTCAGCCGGCGCAGCGAGGCCGCATCCCACCCTGCGGCGCGCAGCGCGGACGGTGGGCCCTCGGCGACGATCAGGTCGGCGGCCTCCACAGTGCCCGCATCCGGCCCGTGATTGAGCCAGGCGGCGAGGCCTGGCGACCGATCGGGCGCCACCCGATGAACCGCGGCGCCGACATCGGCCAGCAGCCGGCCGCAGACCGCCGCGGCCAGGCCCGGGCCAAGTTGTGCGACGCGAAATCCCTCCAGCAGCATCCGTTTCCCACCGGTCATGTCGTCCCGCCCGCCAGGATGCCCGATGGTCCATCGGGTTACAAACGCGCGCCGCGCCGCGCCAGGGCCTCGAATCCAAGTTCACGCGATCTGACACATGAGTAATTGCTGGAGATAGTCGGTCTTCCAGGCCGCGGCCTTCCTGCGGAGCTTGATCGAACGTTTGTCCGAGGCGGATCGGACGAGGTTGAGAGCGAAATGTCGCACGACGGCCATGTTCCTGGCGCCGAAGCCTTTTCGCAGGCGAGACTGATCCTCTTTGAAAGTCACGTCGAGCACCCAATGTAGCCGGTTTTCGATCCCCCAATGGCCTCGGACCGCCTGTCCGGCGCGGACGGCATCGAGCTTGGCCGAGGAAATGTAGTAACGTGTTTCGCTATGGCGGGTCTGGCCGCGTTGGATGTCGGCGCACACCCGCACGATGCTGGCTGCATCCGGCAACCGCAGTTCGCCGGGAAAGCGGCGCTCGCCCGACAACCAGTCCACCTCGCGGATGACGGCGATATCGCGCTGCTCGATCCGGCCGTGGCCCTTGTCGTGCTCTCTGTGGGCATCGACCGATCCGGGCGGGGCGCTCTCGAAACACGCCTCGATATCGGCGCGCAGGGTGGGCTGGTTAGCTTTCACAGCCAGCAAATAGTCTGCACCAGCCTGTCGGATGGCCGTCGCAATGGTGCCATTGGTGGCGATCGCATCGATCGAAACCAGTGCCCCGCGCAGACCGTCTTGCTCGGCCAGCCGGGCAAGCAGGACTGGGATGGCGGTCAATTCGTTGGATTTGTCCGCCACAGCCTCCTGACCGAGCACAAGGCGGGCGGTGGTGGCGAAGGCCGAGACCAGATGGATCGGCGCCCCGCCTGCAGCCCGATCGTGACTGCGGCGGGAAGTCTTGCCATCGATCGCGACAAAGTCCGGCCGATCCGGCCACGCCTCGCGCACCCAGGCGGTGAACGCGGCCTGGAACAACGAGGGATCGATCCGGTTCATCAAGATCGTCAGCCAGCGCCCACCCGGCACACCATCGGTAAAGGGCAGATGCCGGCGCAGAAAATCGAGATGGGCGTCGCCCCAGTCAGCGATAGCGTCGTAGTCGTCGCAGTCCGCGATGGTGCCGCACACCACCAGCAAAAGGATCTCCGCCAACGGGTGCATGATCCGGCGCACGTCGCGCGGGTCGTCGATGGTCGAGAGATGGTCCAGCAGGATCGCCAGACGTGACCGCTCAAGCGGCGAGACAAGAGATGGAGGCATGGCATGGGTTCCCGAATCCAAACATGCCGTAGCGAATCAACGAATGGTGGTGTTGTCTACCGCCTGAAACATGAGTTCACGGCCCTGAGCCCCAGCCGAGGGTGTCCTGATAGCCGGGGGAGAGGAAGCGGCGCGGCGCCGGGACCGGGAATGCCAGGCGGCTGGCGAAGCCGACCTGGGTGACGTCCTCGACATAGATGCCGTCGGCCGGCAGCGCGGCGCGGATGGCGCGCAGGAAGCCCATCGGCGGCTCCTGCCGCGCCAGCCGTTCGGCGAAGGCGGCGCGGGCGGCGGGGAGGTCGGGATTGGGCGACCAGGCATGGCCGGTCGCGGCCAGCACCCATGCGGACAACCAGGCCTCCCACGTCGCCTGGAACCCCGCTGGCAGACGGCGCGCCAGGAAATCGCCGAGCGCGGGGACCTTGCCGAAGAATCCGGGTGGCGTAACGGAATGGCTCATGC
>JAGXAV010000568.1 GCA_018971455.1 Rhodospirillales bacterium | reverse complement strand
AGCCGGTGCGCGCGCGCACCGGCGGCTCGACCTTCCGCAACCCGGACGCGGCCCTCTGCGGCGGCATGAAGGCGTGGGAGCTGATCGACGCCGCGGGCTGCCGCGGGCTCGCGCGCGGGGGCGCGCAGGTGTCCGAAAAGCACTGCAACTTCCTCATCAACACCGGCGACGCGACGGCCGCGGACATCGAGGGGCTGGGCGAGGAGGTGCGCGCGCGCGTGCACGCGATGAGCGGGATTTCGCTGGTCTGGGAAATCCGCCGCATCGGGCGCCCGGCGCCCCGGCTGGAGGCGGTGACATGAAGCGCGTGGCGGTACTCTATGGCGGCATCTCGGCCGAGCGCGAGGTCAGCCTCGCCTCCGGACGGCAGGTGATCGTCGCGCTGAGCGAGGCGGGCTACACGGTCGTCCCGATCGAGGTCGGCGCCGATCTGGGCGCCGTCCTCGCGGCACTCGACCCCCGGCCCGACGCGGTCTTCAACGCGCTGCACGGCCGCTTCGGCGAGGATGGCGCGATCCAGGGCGTGCTGGACTGGCTCGACATCCCCTACACCCATTCCGGCGTGCGCGCCTCGGCGCTGGCGATGGACAAGGCGGCGGCAAAGGCGGTGTTCCAGGCTGCGGGTTTGCCGGTGGCGCGCGGGCGGATGGTCGACATCTCCGAGCTCGAGCAGGGCGATCCGCTGCCGCTCCCCTACGTCGTCAAGCCGGTCAACGAGGGCTCCTCCGTCGGCGTCGAGATCATCCGCGCGGGCGACAACCGCCGGGCCGCCGTTGCCGCCGGCTGGCGTTTCGGCGGGCAGGCGCTGGTCGAGGAATACATCCCCGGCCGCGAGCTCACCGTCGGCGTGATGGGCGAGCAGGCGCTGGCGGTGACCGAGATCGAGGCCAGCCATAATTTCTACGATTATGAATCGAAATACGCCGAGGGCGGCTCGCGCCACGTCATCCCCGCCCAGGTCGATGCCGGCATCTATGTCCGCGCGCAGGAACTGGCGGTGGCGGCACACCGGGCGCTGGGCTGCCGCGGCGCCTCGCGCGCGGATTTCCGGTACGACGACACCGCCGGCGAGCCGGGGCGGCTCGTGCTGCTCGAGGTCAACACCCAACCCGGGCTGACGCCGACCTCGCTGCTGCCCGAGCAGGCCGCGCATCTGGGCATGTCGTTTCCGGCACTCTGCGCCTGGATGGTGGAGAACGCCGCATGCCGCGCGTGAAGCCCGCAGCCCCTTCGCGCATGCAGGACCGTCCGGGGCGGTGGAAGTTGCTGTGGCGGCGGCAACGCAAGCTGCGCCGCCCGGCGCTGCTCGGCGCCGCAGTGCTGGCGCTCATGCTGGTGTTCGCGATCGTGGTGCGCGTCGGTGGCAGCGGAGCGAGCTTCGACGAACGCTTCGGCAACCTCACCGCCCGGCTCGGCTTCAACGTGCAGAAGCTGGTGATCGAGGGGCGGCAGAAGACGCCCGAGCCGATGCTGCGCGCGGCGCTGGGCATCACCCGGGGCGATCCCATCCTGACCTTCGGCGTGGCCGACGCCCGGGCGCGCATCGAGACGATCAACTGGGTGCAGTCCGCCACCGTCGAGCGGCGGCTGCCGGACACCATCCTGGTGCATCTGGTGGAGCGGCGGCCATTCGCGGTGTGGCAGCACAACGGCAAGTTCGTGCTGATCGACCGCGACGGCAACACGGTGACCGACGCCGACGTGGCGGCCTTCGCAAGCCAGGTGCCGCTGGTGGTCGGCGCCGGCGCGCCGCATGCCGCGGCCGCCCTGCTCGACACGCTGAGCACCCAGCCGACGCTGCTCGCGCGCATGGTCGCGGCCGTCCGGGTCGGCGAGCGGCGGTGGAATCTGCGCATGAACAACGGCGCCGATGTCGAGCTGCCGGAGGATGCCGAGGCGCCGGCGCTGGCCCGGCTGGCGCAGCTCGAGACCCAGTACAAGCTGCTCGACCGCCCGCTGCGCGTCATCGACATGCGCCTGCCCGACCGGCTGGTGCTGCGCCCGCTGCCGGCGACACCCGCCCAGACGGCGACCGGCCCCGGCGGCGCGCGCG
>JAGXAV010000567.1 GCA_018971455.1 Rhodospirillales bacterium | reverse complement strand
GCCGCCGCCTTCGGGATCGCCCTCGCCGCCGCTGGTCGAACGCCTGTCCGTCATGCGCTGGAATCGCTTCCACACTGTCATCGTCCTGCTGTTCGGCATGGGCTGGGCGATGGATGCGTTCGAAGTGACGTTGATCGGCAACGTCCTCGGCGCGCTGCGCGAGCGGTTTCATCTCGGCGCCGACGCGATGTCGCTGCTGCTCGGTGCCTGGTTCGCGGGGCTGATGCTGGGCGCAGCGGGGTTCGGCTATCTGGCCGACCGCTACGGGCGCCGGCGCATCTTCCTCGCCAGCCTGGTGCTCTACGGGGTCAGCACGCTGGCTGCCGCCTTCGCGCCCAGCCTGGCCGCGCTGCTGTTGCTGCGCCTGCTGGCCGGCATCGGCGTCGGCGCGGAGTATTCGGCGATCAATGCGGCGATCGCGGAACTCGTGCCCAGCCGGTCGCGCGGGCGGGCCACCGCGGTGGTGCTGAATTTCTGGCCGATCGGCAGCCTGGTCGCTGCGCTGCTGTCGTGGCTCGTGCTGTCGGCCCTGCCGGCCGATCTTGGCTGGCGGGTGGTGTTCGGGTTCGGCGGCGCGATCGCGCTCTCCACCGCCTGGTTCCGTCGCCACCTGCCGGAAAGCCCGCGCTGGCTGGAAGCGACCGGCCGCGGCGCTGAGGCGCGGGCCATCGTCGGCGATATCGAGGCGGGGTTGACCCGCCTGCCGGCCCCGGACCCCACGCCGATGCATCGCCGGGTGCGCCGCGAGGGCACCGCGCTGCGTACCCTGTTACGCCACTACAAGTCCCGCCTCGCGCTCGGTGCCGTGCTCGATTTCGCGGAGGCGTCCGGGTACTACGGGTTGTTCGCGTTTCTGCCCCTGGTCGTGCTGCCGGCCCTGCATCTCGCGCCCGCGCAACTGCCGGTATTCTATCTGGCCGGGAGCCTCGGCGCGCTGGCGGGTGGCGGGGTGGCGGCGCTGCTCCTCGATCGGTGGGGTCGGCACGCCACGGTCGGCGGATTCTATCTTGCCACGGCGCTGGGGACGGTGGCGCTGGCGTTCGCCACCGGACTCGGGGCGGGACCGATCATGCTGGGCTTCGCGCTGGTCAATCTGCTGGCCACCGGAAGTTGGATCGCCGCCTATCCCACCTTTTCCGAGCTGTTCCCGACCTCGCTGCGGGCGAGCGGGATCGGCGCCTCGGTCGCAGTGGGGCGGATCGGGGCCATGATCTCGCCGTTCCTGATGGGCTATGTGGGCGCGCACAGCATGGCGGGCGTGCTGCTGCTGCTCGCCGGGTTCTGGCTGCTCGGGGCCGCCGCCATGGGTGTGTGGCACTGGATGGGGGGGATCGAGGCGCGCGGCCTGACGTTGGAACGCATCGCGCCCGAGGGCATGACCGCGCAGGAGGCGCCCTTCCATGCCTGACGGCGCGCGCTTCGATCCGGCAGTCGTCGTGACGATCGCCACCGACCAGCCGGTGCTGGTGTTCGGCGGCTGCTACAGCAATCTGCAGGCCACCGAGGCGCTGCTGCAAGCGGCCGAACGCCTGCGCGTGCCGCCGGAGCGGATGATCTGCACCGGCGACGTGATCGCCTATGGCGCCGACCCGCGCGCGACACTGGCGCTGATCCGCGCGGCCGGCATCGCCATCGTGATGGGCAATTGCGAGGAATCCCTGGGCGCGGACGCGGCCGATTGCGGCTGCGGGTTCGCCCCGGGTTCGGCCTGCGATCGGCTCTCCGCCGCCTGGTTCGCGCACGCGACGCGCGAGGTCGGCCCCGCCGACCGGGGCTGGATGGCGGCGCTGCCGCGGCGCATCGACCTGGTCCTGGGCGGGCGGCGGCTTGCGGTCGTGCACGGCACGCCAAGCCGGATCAACCGGTTCGTCTTCGACTCGACGCCGGATGCGGAATTGCTGGACGAGCTGGCGCTGGTCGGCACCGACGGGGTGATCGGCGGGCATTGCGGCCTGCCCTTCACGCGGCGGATCGGCGAGAGCTGGTGGCACAATTCCGGCGCGATCGGCCTGCCGGCCAATGACGGCACGCCGCGCGGCTGGTTCAGCCTGCTC
>JAGXAV010000566.1 GCA_018971455.1 Rhodospirillales bacterium | reverse complement strand
GTAGCCCCCGCCGCCCGGGCCGAGCGGCTGCGGGGCATGGTCGCGCCGCGGCCGCAGCGTGGCGGATGCGACCGGCGGCGGCTCGAGCCCGAGATCCAGCGCCTCCAGCCTGCGGATTTCGTCGCGCAGCCGCGCCGCCTCCTCGAACTCCAGCTCCGCCGCCGCCGCCCGCATCCGCTTCTCCAGATCGGCGATCGAGGCCTTGAGGTCCTTGCCGACGAAATCCGTGGTGGCGCTGCCGGCGAGCGGGGCGACGGTGACGTAATCCTGCTCGAACACGCTCTCCAGCACGCGGCCGATCTGCTTGCGGATGGATTGCGGCGTGATGCCGTGCGCCTCGTTCCATTCGCGCTGGCGGCGGCGCCGGCGCTCGGTCTCTTCGATCGCGAAGCGCAGGCTGTCGGTCATGCGGTCGGCATAGAGGATGACGCGGCCGTCGATATTGCGCGCCGCCCGCCCGATCGTCTGGATCAGGCTGGTGCGGCTGCGCAGGAAGCCCTCCTTGTCGGCATCCAGAATGGCCACCAGCGCGCATTCCGGAATGTCGAGCCCCTCGCGCAGCAGGTTGATGCCGATCAGCACGTCGAACACCCCGACGCGCAGATCGCGGATGATCTCGATGCGCTCCAGCGTGTCCACGTCCGAATGCAGGTAGCGCACCTTCACGCCGTGCTCCCCGAGATATTCGGTGAGGTCCTCGGCCATGCGCTTGGTCAGCACCGTCACCAGCACGCGCCCGCCGGCGCCGGCGACCAGACGGATCTCGGCGAGCAGGTCATCGACCTGGCGCTCGACCGGGCGGATCTCGGTCACCGGGTCGATCAGCCCGGTCGGGCGGATCACCTGCTCGGCGAACACGCCCTGCGTGCGCTCGAGCTCCCACGGGCCGGGCGTGGCGCTGACGAACAGCGTCTGCGGGCGGAAGTTCTCCCACTCGGCGAATTTCAGCGGCCGGTTGTCGATGCAGGAGGGCAGGCGGAAGCCGAATTCGGCGAGGATGGATTTGCGCGCGTGGTCGCCGCGCTCCATGCCGCCGATCTGCGGCACCGTGACATGGCTTTCATCGACGATCAGCAGCGCGTTTTCCGGCAGGTACTCGAACAGCGTCGGCGGCGGCTCGCCGGCCTTGCGCCCGGAGAGATAGCGCGAGTAGTTCTCGATGCTCTTGCAGCTTCCCGTCGTCTCCATCATCTCGATGTCGAAGGCACAGCGCTGGCCCAGGCGCTCGGCCTCCAGCAGCTTTCCCTCCGCGGTGAACTCCGCCAGCCGCTCGCGCAGCTCGATCTTGATGTCGGCGATGGCCTGGGTCAGCGTCGGCCGCGGCGTCACGTAATGGCTGTTGGCATAGACGGTGATGGTCTCGAGCGCCGCCGTCTTCTCGCCGGTCAGCGGATCGAATTCGGAAATGCTCTCGATCTCGTCGCCGAACAGCACCACCCGCCAGGCGCGGTCCTCGTACTGGGCGGGATAGATGTCCACCGTCTCGCCGCGCAGGCGGAAGGTGCCGCGCTGGAAGGCGGCGTCGTTGCGGCGGTACTGCAGCTCGACCAGCCCCTTGGCCAGCTTGTCACGGTCGATCCGCCCGCCGAGCTCAAGCTTCACCACCATCTTCGCGTAGGTCTCGACCGAGCCGATGCCGTAGATGCAGGAGACCGAGGCGACGATGACCACGTCGTTGCGCTCCAGCAGCGACTGCGTGGCCGCGTGGCGCATGCGGTCGATCTGCTCGTTGATCTGCGAATCCTTCTCGATATACGTGTCGGTGCGCGGCACGTAGGCCTCGGGCTGGTAGTAGTCGTAGTAGCTGACGAAATATTCCACCGCGTTGTCGGGGAAGAAGGATTTCATCTCGCCGTAAAGCTGGGCGGCCAGCGTCTTGTTGGGTGCCAGGATCAGCGTCGGCTTCTGCACCGCCTCGATCACCTTGGCCATGGTGAAGGTCTTGCCCGATCCGGTGACGCCGAGCAGCACCTGGTCGCGCTCGCCGCCGTTCACGCCGGCCACCAGCTCGGCGATCGCCGCCGGCTGGTCGCCCGCCGGCGCGTACTCCGAGACGACGCG
>JAGXAV010000035.1 GCA_018971455.1 Rhodospirillales bacterium | reverse complement strand
CGGAGGTGTTCGCGGGTGCGGACATGATCGTTAAGGTCAAGGAGCCGCAGCCCTCGGAGATTGCCAGCCTGCGGCCCGGGCAGATCCTGTTCACCTATTTGCATCTCGCCGCCGACAAGGCGCAGACCGAGGGGCTGATGGCCTCGGGGGCGACCTGCATCGCCTATGAAACGGTCACCGACGCGCGCGGCGCGCTGCCGCTGCTGGCGCCGATGAGCGAGGTGGCGGGGCGCATGTCCGTGCAGGTCGGCGCCCATTGCCTGGAGAAGGAGCAGGGCGGCGCCGGCGTGCTGCTCGGCGGCGTGCCGGGCGTGCCGGCCGGGCGCGTGGTGGTGCTGGGCGGCGGCGTGTCGGGCACCAATGCGGCGCGCATGGCGATCGGTGTCGGCGCCAACGTCACCGTCATCGACCGTTCGATCACCCGGCTGAAGGAGCTCGACCAGCAATTCGGCGCGCAGCTGCACACGCAGTTCTCCACCACCGCGGCGATCGAGCAGGCGGTGATCGAGGCCGACCTGGTGATCGGCGCGGTGCTGGTGCCGGGTGCGGCGGCGCCCAAGCTGGTCAGCCGCGCCATGGTCGCGGCGATGCGCCCGGGCTCGGTGGTGGTCGATATCGCCATCGACCAGGGCGGCTGCCTCGAGACCAGCCGGCCGACCTCGCACGCCCAGCCGACCTATGTGGAGGCGGGCGTGGTGCATTATTGCGTAACCAACATGCCGGGTGCCGTGGCGCGCACCTCCACGCTCGCGCTCGGCAACGCCACCCTGCCTTTCGTGCTGGCGCTGGCCGGGCGCGGCTGGCGCGAGGCGCTGCGCGCGGATGAGCATCTGCGCAACGGGCTGAACGTGCATGACGGCATGGTGACCTATGCCGCGGTGGCGCAGGATCTCGCCCTGCCCTACCGCGCCGCCGACGCCGTGCTGGCGGCATAGCGCCGATGACGACGCGCGCCGAGGAGTCGATGCACCAGAACATCGAGGCCGCCGAGACCTATGGCGGCTATCTCGATCTGGACCGGCTGCTCGGCGCGCAGCATCCGCGCTCCGGCGAGCATGACGAGATGCTGTTCATCGTCATCCACCAGGCCTCGGAACTGTGGATCAAGCTGCTGCTGCACGAGCTGGCGGCGCTGCGGGCCGATATCCGCGCCGGACAGCTTGCGCCCAGCCTGAAGATTTTCGCGCGCATCGGCCGCGTGCAGATGCAGCTCATCCAGTCCTGGGACGTGCTCTCCACCCTGACGCCGCATGATTACGGGCGGCTGCGCCCCTATCTCGGCCCGAGCTCGGGCTTCCAGTCCCATCAGTACCGCCTGCTCGAATTCCTGCTCGGCAACAAGGATGCCGGCCTGATCGAGGTGCACCGCAGCCACCCCGATCGCTTCGCCCTGCTCGGCGAGGCGCTGGCCACGCCGAGCCTCTACGACGAGACGCTGCAACTCCTGGCGCGCCGCGGCATCGCGGTGCCGGCCGAGCGGCTGGCGCGGGACTGGCGGGAGCCCTATCGCGCGCATGAGGGGGTCGAGGCAGCCTGGCTCGAGGTCTATCGCGACGTGCAGACGCACTGGGACCTCTACGACCTCGCCGAGAAGCTGGTCGATGTCGAGGACCGCTTTCAGCAATGGCGTTTCCGTCACCTCAAGACGGTGGCGCGCATCATCGGCATGAAGGGCGGAACCGGCGGCAGTTCCGGCGTGCCCTTCCTGGCCCGCGCGCTCGATCTCAGCTTCTTCCCCGAATTATGGTCGCTGCGGACGAAGCTGTAGTTCAGACGATGTTGCGTTCGATCAACGGACGCTTTTCCAGCAACCGCGCGAAGCCGAGCGGCGAGAGGTCGAGGCTTCGATAGCCGCCCTCGGCGATGAGTTCGGCAACCCCCCGCCCGGTGGCCGGCGAATGCTGCATGCCGTGGCCGCTGAAGCCCGTGGCGAAGATGAGGTTCGGCGCCGCCGGATGCGGGCCGATGAAGGCGTTGTGGTCGAACAGGTTCAGCTCGTAATACCCGGCCCAGGAACTGGTCAGCTTCAATGCCTCGAAGGCGGGGACGCGGGCGGCCAGCACCGGCCAGATCCGCTCGTGGAACATCGTCTCGTCCACCTCGAGCGGCGCCTCGTCGGGATCGCTCTCGCCGTCGTCGGGTGAGCGGCCGCACAGGAACTGCGCGCCCTCCGGCCGCATCCAGATCCCGGTGGGGTCGATCAGCAGCGGGCAGCCTGGCAGGGCCTCGCGGCAGGCGACCACGAAGACCATGCGCTTGCGCGCCCGCACCGGCAGATCGATGCCCGCCCAGGCGGCGACGCGCGCCGACCAGGCGCCGGCGGCGTTGACCGCGACATCGCAATCAAGCACCCCGTCCTGATCCAGCACCACGCCGCGGATGGCCTCTCCGGCGCGCCGCAGATCCACCGCCTCGCGCGCCAGATAGGTGACACCCAGGCTGCGCGCCTTGCGCCGCAGCGCCGCCAGCAGCGCCGGCCCGTCGAACCAGCCCTCGCCGCGCAGACCGAGGCTGCCTTCGACGATGCCGTCGGTGGCGAGCCAGGGAAAGCGCTCGGACAACTCGCCCGGCCCGAGCAGCGCCATCGCCGCGCCGGCCGCGCGCTGCACCGCATGGTTGGCACGCAGCACATCCACCCCCGCGGCCGATGCGAGGAAGAGGTAGCCCGCCTCGCGCAGACCGAGCTGGGGCGCATCGCCATCCACCGCCAGCGCCGCCGGCGCCGCGCGCAGGAATTCGAGCCCGAAGCGCGACATGGCGATGTTGAGCGGCGTGGAGAATTGCTGCCGGATGGAACTGGCCGACAGCGAGGAGGAGGCGATGCGGTACGTCGGGTCCCGCTCGATGACGGTGACGGCGAAGCCCCCGCGCAGGGCGAGGTGATAGGCGATGGAACTGCCAACCGCCCCGCCGCCGATGATGACGACGCGCCGCATCACGCCACCACCGGCCATGGAAGCTGGGCGGGCCGCATCCGCTCCCACGCATGGGCCAGGCGCAGCACGCCGATATCGTCGAAGCGCCGGCCGACGATCTGCAGGCCGATCGGCAGGCCGCCCGCGGTGAAGCCGCAATTCACCGAGGCGGCCGGCTGGCCGGACATGTTGAAGGCGACGGTGAAGCCGATATGCTCGAAGGGCTTCGCCGGATCATTGGTCGGGCACGGCCAGTCGGCGCGATAGGAGGGCATGGGCGCCGTCGGCGACAGCACGAAATCGAAGGGCTGGCAGGCCTGCACGCTGGCCGCACTCATCTCGACGATGCGGTTGAAGCCGCGATAGACCTCGAGCCCGGACAGGCCGCGCGCGCCCTCGATCCAGGCGCGGATGAAGGGCAGCACACGGTCCTGCCGCGCGGGCGGCAGGGTGGAGAAATCGGCCAGGGAGCGCGTGCGCCAGAACCGGTCGAGCCCGTCGAGCATCTCCGCGGTCAGGAACGGCTTCATCGGCACGATGGCGGCCCCGGCGCCGGCGAAGGCATGGGCGGCCGCCTGCACGGCGGCGGCGACCTCCGGCTCCACAGCCGCACCGATGCCCGTATGTTCGAGCAGGCCGATGCGCAGGCCGCGCAGGTCGATCTCGAGGTCCTGCCACGGAATCTCGGCCGGCGGCAGGCTCATGTGGTCGCGCGCGTCGGGCTGCGACAGCACCTTCATCAGCAGGGCGGAATCCGCCACGCTGCGCGTCATCGGCCCGGCGACACGGCCGATATAGGGCGGGTCGATCGGCACGCGCCCGGCGCTGGGCTTGAGGGCGAAGATGCCGCACCAGCCGGCGGGCAGGCGCACCGAGCCGCCGATATCGGTGCCGATATGTAACGGACCGTACCCCGCCGCCGCGGCCGCCGCGGCGCCGGCCGAGGAGCCGCCGGGATTGCACGCCGTGTTCCACGGGTTGCGGGCCAGTTTGTGGAAGCTCGAAAGCCCCGAGGACAGCATGCCGTAATCGGGCATGGTGGTCTTGCCCAGGATCACCGCGCCGGCCTCGCGCACGCGCGCCGCCGGCGGCGCATCGGCGGCGGCCGGCACCAATTCGCTCGCCGCCGTGCCGAGCGGAATCGCCGTGCCCCTGGTTGCGATGTTCTCCTTGATGGTGATGGGCACGCCGTCCAGCGCGCCCTGTGGCGCGCCGTTGCGCCAGCGGGCCTCCGACTCACGCGCCGCCGCCATCGCGCCCGTCGGGTCGAGCGCCCAGGTGGCGGCCAGCACCGGCTCGCAGGCGGCGATGCGCGCCAGCACCGCCTGCGTCACCTCCACCGGTGACAGCGTGCGGGCGGCGTAGGCGGCGAGCAGATCGACGGCGCTCAGATCGGGCAGTTCGCTCACGGGGACATCCTTCAACGGCGGGTGGACAGGCGGGGATCGAGCACGTCGCGCAACCCGTCGCCGAGCAGGTTGAGCCCGAGCACGGCCAGGGTTATGGCGATGCCGGGGAACACCGCGAGCAGCGGGGCGTGATAGATGTAGGTCTGGGCATCGTTCAGCATGCGCCCCCAGCTCGGGAAGGGCGGCTGCGTGCCGAGCCCGACATAGGACAGGCCGGCATCGGCGATGATGGCGAGCGCGAACTGGATGGTGATCTGCACCACCAGAACGGCGGAGATGTTGGGCAGCACATGGCGCCGCATGATGCCCAGCTCGCCGCGGCCGGTGGCGCGCGCGGCCATGATGAAATCCTGCTCGCGCACCGCGAGGGCCGCCCCGCGGGTGACGCGCGCAAACACCGGAATGTTGAAGATGCCAATCGCCAGCATGGCATTTTCCGCACCCGGGCCGGCCAGGGCGGTGATCATCACCGCCGTCAGCAGCGCCGGGAAGGCGAAGGCGAGATCGCTCAGCCGCATCACCAGCGCGTCGGTCCAGCCGCCCGCGGCACTCGCCAGCGCGCCGAGCGGAATGCCGATCCCCGCCCCCACGCCCACCGCGATCAACGCCACCGACAGCGTGCTCTGCGCGCCGGCCATCACCATGGAGAGCTCGTCGCGTCCGAACGCGTCGGTGCCCAGCGGATGCGCCCAGCCGGGTGCCGCCAGGCGATGGAGAATGTCGATCGCCGTCGGCGGATAGGGGGTCCACAGGAGCGAGGTCAGCGCCATGGCGAGCAGGCCGAGGCTGAGCGCCGCGCCGATGGCCAGGTTGCGATGCCGCAGCACGCGCCTCATCGCACGCCCCCGCCGCGCAGGCCGTCGCGGCCGAGGCGCGGGTCGAGGGCGAGGTAGACCAGATCGACCAGGAAATTGACCACGATCACGCTGCCGGCGAGCAGCACCACCAGGTCCTGCACCACGATCAGGTCGCGCTGGGCGATCGCCTGGAACACCAGCCGGCCGAGCCCCGGCAGGGTGAAGACGTTCTCGATGATGACCGTGCCCGCCAGCAGGAAGGAGAATTGCAGCCCGATGATGGTGACCACGGGAATCAGTGCATTGGGCACCGCGTGGCGCCACAGCGCGGCGCGCTGCGAAAGCCCCTTGGCGCGCGCGGTGCGCACGTAGTCCTGCCCCAGCGTTTCCAGGACGGCGGAGCGGGTGACGCGCGACAGGATCGCCGCCTGCGGCAGCGCCAGCGCGAGTGCGGGCAGGATGAGGGCGCGCAGGGCCGGCCACGCCCCGGCACCCCAGCCCGGAAAGCCGCCGGCCGGAAACCACGGCAGGGCCACGGCGAACAGCAGCACCAGCAGCAGGCCGAGCCAGAAATTCGGCAAGGCCACGCCGATCTGCGCCACCCCCATCAGCGACACATCGGCGGCCCCGCCGCGGCGCGACGCCGCCACGACGCCCACCGGAATGGCGATGCCGGTAGAGAGGAGCACCGACATCACCGCGAGCGGCAGGCTGACCAGCACGCGCTGGCGGATCAGCTCGGCCACCGGCACGCCATAGGTGTAGCTGGTGCCGAAATCGCCGCGCGCGAGGCCCCAGACCCAGGTGAGGTAGCGGATCCAGGCGGGCCGATCGAGGCCCATCTGGTGGCGCAGTGCCGCCAGCGTGTCGGCGCGCGCCGAAGTGTCCAGCATCAGCAGCGCCGGATCGCCGGGCAGCACCTGCAGCACGAGGAACACCACCAGGGAAGCGGCCAGCAGGGTCAGCAGGAGCCCCGCCAGCCGCCGCAGCACGAGGCCACCCATGGGGCCACGCATGAGGACGGCTCAGTTCGCCCAGTACACGCCGGTCACGTCGTTGGCGAAGATCGGGTTGCTCGTCCACAGCCCGTGCAGCTTGGCGTTCCACACGCCGATCTTGGGCAGGGCGAAGAGGAACACGTTGGGTTCGTCGGCGGAAAGCTGGCGTTGCAGCTGGCCGGCCAGGTCGAGCCGCAGCTTGTCGTCCACCGCCTCGGTGTAGCGCTTGAACAGCGCGTCATAGGCTGCCGAGTGGTAATCGAAATAATATTTCGGCCGCGCATAGATATCGAGGTCGCGCGGCTCGACATGGCTGATGATAGTCATGTCGAAATCGCCGTGGCGGAACACCTGGTCGAGCCATTGCGCCCATTCCACCGGCACCAGCTTGGCGTTGATGCCGACCTGCTGGAGCATCGCCGCGATCACCTCGCCGCCGCGCCGGGCATAGGGTGGCGGCGGCAGCTTGATGACCATCTGCGTGCCCGGCTTCACGCCGGCCTCAGCCAGCAGCGCGCGCGCCTTGGCCGGGCCGTACGGGTAGGCGCCGGTCAGGTCCACGAAGCCGGGATCGCCCGGAATGTAGTGCGAGCCGATCGGCGTGCCGTAGCCGCCGAGGGCCGTGATCAACGCGTTGCGGTCGATCGCATAGGCCAGCGCCCGGCGTACCCGCACATCGCTGAACGGCTTGCGGCCGTTGTTCAGGGCCAGGATCGTCTTGCCCTCGGTGGTGCCGACGACGACCTTGAAGCGCGGATCCTTCCTGATGGCATCCAGCGCCTCGGGGGCGGGAAACAGCGAGAAGGCGTCGATGTCGCCGGCCATCACCGCCGTCGTCGCGGCCGAAGGATCGGCGATGAAGCGGAACGTCACGCCGGCCAGCTTCGCCGGCGCGCCCCAGTAATGCGGGTTGCGCGCCAGCTCCACGCGGTCGCCCTTGATCCACTGCTTGAAGATGAACGGCCCGGTGCCCACCGGGTGGGTCTTGTCGTCCTTCACCGAATCAGGCGCCACCATCACCGCCGCGGCCAGCCCCATGCTGAACAGGAAGCCGCCGGTCGGCCGCTTCAGCGCCACCACCGCGGTCAGCGGATCGGGGCAGGTGACGCCGGCGATCGGCTCGAAGATCGGCTTCTGGGGGTTCACGCTGTCCTTGGCGGCGGCGCGGCCGTAGGCGAACTGCACCGTGCTGCAATCGAATTTCTCGCCGTCATGGAATTTCACGCCGGGTTGCAGCTTGAAGCTGTAGGCCAGCCCGTCCGGCGCCAGCGTCCAGCTCTTCGCCAGCGCCGGCTGAACGGCACCATGCTCGTCGATGCGGGTCAGCCCCTGGTAGATGTTGGCGTAGGTCACCTCGCTGATCGCCGCCGCGGCGCCGGCCGTGGGGTCGAGGATCGGCGGTTCCAGCACCATGCCGAGCGTCAGCGTGTCCTTCGCATGGGCGGCGCCGGCGAGGAACATCATGCCGAGCGCGAGCGGCGCCAGGGCAGCGGAAACAGCGCGCATGGTGGGCTCCTGCGGATATCAGCGGGCGAACATCACCAGCGGCCGGCGGCGGGGTCAAGGCCCGCCGCCTGAAGGTTCAGAGATGCCGGGGGGCCGCGCCCTCGTCGTAATGCCAGAGATTGGCGTTGACGTGGTGCCAGCGGCCGGCCAGCGAACCGCCGGCGGCATCCTCCCACAGATGCGCGTCCAGCCGCCGCCATTGCGCGGCGGCGTTGGCCTCGCTGGTCAGGCCGACGCGCAGGATCTCAGCCTGGCTCCCCGCGCCCATCAGCAACGCCGCGCCGAGCAGCGCGCCGCCCCATGTCTTTCGGCCCAATGTCTTTCGGCCCATGCAATCCCTCCTGCATCACGTTTGATGCAGACGGTGCCATGGCCTCTCGTGACCGTGTCAAAGCCTCGTTTGCCGCGCACCGCCCGCATCCGGGCCGCACGGCTCCGCAGCTGCGGCGGCGCCAGCCAGGTCCGGCCTTCCGATCGCGCCCCCCTCCGCCCGTCAATCGGCCAGTGCTGCGGTTGACCGGGCGGCCCGCCTCGGCTTGCATGCGCGGCCTTGCGCAGTGGGGATGTGTGATGAGCCTGATCCGGCCGGATATCGAGACCCTGGAAGACAGCCCGATCGTCGATGTGTGGCGGCTCGGCTATGGCCGCCCGGAGGTCATCGGCATGTTCGCCGGCGAGCCCGACGTGTCGACGCCGGATTTCATCTGTGCCGCGACGAACCAGGCGCTTGCCCAGGGGCTCACCTTCTACACCCCCAACCGGGGCATTCCGGCGCTGCGCGAGGCGCTCGGCGAATATCTGCACCGCATCTACGGGGTCAGCATTCCCGAGCACCGCCTGGCGCTCACCGGCTCGGGCATGAACGCGGTGATGCTGATCGCCCAGGGCATGGTGGCGCCCGGCGACAACGTCATCGCCATCACCCCCTCATGGCCCAACATCATGCGCGCCATGCAGATCTGCGGCGCCGCGGTGCGCGAAGTGGCGATGACGGCCGGCGCGGATGGCTGGTCGCTCGATCTGGATGCCGTCTTCGCCGCCTGCGACGCGCGCACCAAGGTCATCTACCTCGCCTCGCCGGGCAATCCCACCGGCTGGATGATCGGGCGCGAGCAGGCCAGCGCCCTGCTCGCCTTCGCGCGCAGCCGCGGCATCGCCATCCTCTCCGACGAGGTCTATCACCGCCTGGTCTATGACCGGCCGGTCGCCTTCAGCTTTCTCGACATCGCGCTGCCCGACGACCCCGTCTTCGTCGTCAACAGCTTCTCCAAGGCCTGGGCGATGACCGGCTGGCGCCTAGGATGGATCGTCTATCCCGAGGGCTGCACGGCGAGTTTCGAGAAGCTCATTCAGTTCAACACCTCCGGCGCGCCGGAATTCCTCCAGCACGGCGCCATTGCGGCACTGCGCCATGGCGAGGCTTTCGTCCGCTCCTTCGCCGAGCGCTGCCGCGGCGGGCGCGAGCTGGTGAATGCCCGCCTCGGACGCATGCAGCGTGTGCGCAACATCCCCAACCAGGGCAGCTTCTACGCCATGTTCGAAGTCGCCGGCGTGACCGACACGCTGACCTTCTGCAAGCGCGCGGTCGCCGAGGCGCAGATCGGCATGGCGCCGGGCATCGCCTTCGGCCGCGGGGCGGAGCGCCATATCCGCCTGTGTTACGCCAAGAGCCCGGAATTGCTGACGCAGGCAATGGACCGGCTGGAAGGCTTCGTCGCCGCCTACAGGGAATGACGCAGCCCGACCCGCGCACGCTGGTATGCCTCGAGCGGCTGATCGGTTTCGACACGGTCAGCCGCAACTCCAACCTCGCCTGCATCGACTGGGCGCGGGCGCACATGCAGGCGTACGGCGCGCGCACCCGCATGGACTGGAATGACGATCGCACCAAGGCCAATCTTCTCGCCACCTTCGGCGAGGGCCCGGGCGGCCTCGTGCTCAGCGGACATGTCGATGTGGTGCCGGTGGACGGCCAGCACTGGGCCAGCGATCCCTTCATGGCATCCATTCGCGACGGGCGCGTCTATGGCCGCGGCGCCTGCGACATGAAGGGATTCGATGCCGTCGTGCTCGGCCATGTTCCGGACTATGCCGCGGCCCGGCTGCGCCAGCCGATCCACGTCGCCCTGACCTATGACGAGGAGCTGGGCTGCCTCGGCATCCCGCACCTGATCGCGGCGATGGCCGAGTGGGATGTGCGCCCCGCCTTCTGCATCGTCGGCGAGCCGACTTCGATGCGCGTGGTGTCGGCGCACAAGGGCGGGCGGGTCTATCGCTGCCAGGTGCGCGGGCGTGCCGCGCATTCCTCCCTGACCCACACCGCCGTCAACGCCATCGAATACGCGGCCCGCCTCGTCGCGCGCATCCAGGAGATCGGCGAACGCGAATGCCGGCACGGCGCGCGCGCCGATGGGTTCGACGTGCCCTTCACCACCATCTCCACGAATCTGTTCGGCGGCGGCAACGGCGCCAACATCGTGCCGGCCGAAGCCGGGTTCCTGTTCGACTACCGCACCATTCCGGGCTTCGACCCCGAGCGCATCATCGGTGAACTGACCACGCTCGCAGCCGAGCTCAGCGCGACCATGCGGCGCATCGACCCTGATTGCGGCATCGATTTCACCCTGGTCAATGCCATCCCGGCGCTGGCGCCGTGCGAGGATGCGCCGATGTTTCGCGCGGCCCTCGCGCTGCTCGCCGACCAGACGGTGGAGAAGGTCGGCTACGGCACCGAGGCCGGCTTCTTTCAGCAAGGCGGCGTCCCGGCCCTGGTCTGCGGCCCGGGCAGCATCGCGCAGGCCCACAAGGCCGACGAATACGTCGCCCTCGACCAGCTCGCCGCCTGCGACCGGTTCATCGCGGGCCTGGTGCGCCAGCTCTCGCATTAGCGCGCTAGGCTCCGTACCCATTGCGTTGACCACGGCGTGTTCGGTTCAACTCCTTCAGGAGGGGTTGAAGCATGTCGGATCTTTTTTGGCTG
>JAGXAV010000565.1 GCA_018971455.1 Rhodospirillales bacterium | reverse complement strand
CGCATCGACGATGACGACGGCGGCTTCGGCCGCCGCGAGCGCCTCGCCTTGCAGGGTGACTTGGCCCTGGCCGAGCCGCGTGGCCGGCCGGCGGGCGCGCAGCGGCAGGATGGCGCTGTGCACCACAACGAGCCCGATCGCCGCCGCCAGCCCGACCGCCTCGGCCAGCCGCGCCTCGGCAGCCCGGCCGGCATCCTGCCGGTCGGGCTTTTCCCAGGGCAGGATGACGGCGGCGCGGACCGGCTGGGCGCCGGACTCAGCTGGCCGGGCCAGCGACAGTCTCCCGCGCGGGGATGGTCAGCGTGTTGCCGGTGGTCTCGGGCTTGGGTCCGTCGAAAAGCTGGATCGGCGCGCCGGGCATGACCGTGCTGATCGCGTGCTTGTAGACGAGCTGCGTGTGCCCGTCGCGGCGCAGCAGCACGGAGAAATTGTCGAACCAGGTGATGATGCCCTGCAGCTTCACCCCGTTGACCAGAAACACGGTGACGGGAGTCTTGTTCTTGCGCACGTGGTTCAGGAATACGTCCTGAACATTCTGCGACTTTTCAGTGGCCACGACATGATCCTTCTTGTTGTTGTCGTCCATTTCAGCAGCGAGGCAACCATCAAAGGCCTGGTTCACGCCGGCATGCGCCAAGCAAGCGCCGCCGGTGCCTCGCGGGTAGACTAAAGCAAGACCGGTGCCGCACCAATGATTCTGGCGCCGATGACAGCTTTGTCACGCGGACGAGAGGTGCGTCTGGGTAAAGGACGGGCGCCATTGGCGCGGAATCAGGCAGTTTTTCTGTCCCGGCTCCGCATATCAGGGATGGCAGCAGGCCGCTCCGCGCGGGCCTGCCGGCGCGGCCGTGCCCTCCGCGATGCGCCGCGCACGCCGATTCGGGGGCGCGATGGCGGGCGGGCGATGTGATGTAAGCTGGCGATGGCCTGGCAGCCGGGGGAATGAGGGCATGGAATTGGATATCGAGCATCTGCGCAGCTGGATCGGCCGGGAAGAGACGGTGCCGGATCTGATCACCCCGGTGCCGGTCGCCGCCCTGTCAGCCACGCTGGACCGCGACGACGCCGCGCCGCGCCCCGGCGATGTGTTGCCGCCGCTGTGGCACTGGCTCTATTTCCTTCCGATCGCCCGCCAATCCGCCCTCGGGCCGGACGGGCACCCACGGCGCGGCGGGTTCCTGCCGCCGGTGGAACTGCCGCGCCGCATGTGGGCCGGCGGGCGCTTCACCTTCGAGCGGCCGCTGCATGTCGGCGAGCGGATCACGCGGACCTCACGCATCATGGACGTGTCGATGAAGGAGGGGCGCACCGGCCGTCTGGTCTTCGTGCTGGTGCGCCACGAGGTTGCCGGCGAGGACGGGCCGGCGCTGAGCGAGGAGCATGACATCGTCTATCGCGATGTGGCGGCGCCGGGCGAGGTGCCGCCCCCGCCGCGCCCGGCCATCGCCGAGGCGGCCTGGCGGCGCGACATCGTGCCCGATGACGTGCTGCTGTTCCGCTATTCCGCGCTCACCTTCAACGGCCATCGCATCCATTACGACCGCCGCTACGTGACCGGGGTGGAGGGCTATCCGGGGCTGATCGTGCATGGCCCGCTGATCGCCACCCTGCTGGTCGATCTGTGGCGCCGCAACAGCACCGCCCGGCTCGCCGCGTTCCGCTTCCGCGCCGTGAAGCCGGTGTTCGACGTCGCGCCGTTCGCGGTGTGCGGCGCGCCCGGTGCCGATGGGCGGGTGGCGTTGTGGGCCCAGGACGAGCAAGGTCTGCTCTGCATGGAGGCCGAAGCGACGGAGGGATGACCCCGCCCGGCGCCAGCCCAGGATGAGTCCCGCCACGTTCCGCCATGAGGTCATGCCATGCCGGGTTCGCTGACCCGCCGCCAGTTCGCCGCATCGGGCCTTGCCGCCGGCCTCGCTCCGCCGGCCTCCGCGCGCGCCGCCGAGCCCATCCGGCTGATCGTCGACCATCACAGCCTGGAGGTGAACGGCAAGGCCGCGCGCGTGCTGGGCATCCGGCAGCCCGACGGCACGGCCGGGTTGCGCATGAGTGCCGCGCAGCGCTTCGGC
>JAGXAV010000564.1 GCA_018971455.1 Rhodospirillales bacterium | reverse complement strand
ATCGTCGCCGCCAATCCCGGGCCGATGACCTATCACGGCACCAATACCTACCTGATCGAGGAGGCGCAGGGCTTTGCCGTGCTCGATCCGGGGCCGGAGGACGATGCCCATGTGGCGGCGATCCTGGCGGCGACCGGCGGGCGGGTGGCGCGCATCCTGCTGAGCCATACCCATCGCGACCATGTCGGCGCGCTGCCCGCCCTGCGGGCCGCGACCGGCGCGCCCAGCTACGGATTCCGCGACAGCGCCGATGCCGGCTTTACCGCCGACATCGCGCTCGATGATGGCGACGCGGTCGGGCCCTGGCAGGCACTGCACACGCCCGGCCATTGCCCGGACCATCTCTGCTTCGCCCGCGCTGACGGGGTGGTGTTCAGCGCCGACCACGTGATGTCGTGGTCGAGCAGCGTGGTCTCGCCGCCGCAGGGCGACATGGTGGCGTATTTCGCCAGCCTGCACCGGCTGCTGGCGCGGGGTGATTCGCTCTATCTGCCCGGCCACGGTCCGCCGATCACCGCCCCGCGCGCCTTCGCCCAGGGCCTGCTCGACCATCGCCGGCAGCGCGAGGCGGCGATCCTGGCCGCTCTCGGCGATGAGGCGCAGGTGATCGAGGCGCTGGTGGGTGCGATCTATGGGGCGATCGATCCCCGCCTGAGTGCGGCGGCCGGGCGCAACGTGCTCGCCCATCTGCTGAAATTGCAGCAGGAGGGGCGGGCGGCGCCGCGCGGGGTGGGGTGGGCGGCTACTCTTCCGTCCAGCCGCGATTGAGCAGCACCGGCACGGTGGCCCGCATCCGCCGCTGACCGGCGTCGAGCGCGAGCCAGGCGAGCAGCTTCTCGATCACGTTGCGCGTGGCGAAGGCGAGGTCGAGCGCCAGCGCGTCGTCCAGCGTGTACCAGCGCAGATCCTCCAACTCGCCCGAACCGCCCAGCGTGCCGGCGACGCGGGCGGCGTCGATGACGAGGAAGCGGGCATCGAAGCGCATCGGCATGCTCTCCGGCGTCACCGCGCGGCAGAGATAGTCAAGCCCGTCCAGCGCCGGGGGCGCGCCGAGGGAGAGGCCGGTCTCCTCCTCGAGCTCCCGCGCGGCGGCGACGGCCAGGGCGCGGGCGAGGCTGGCATCGGCCGATTTGCCCAGCAGCGCCATCACCTCGGCGCGCAGCGGCGTCGCCGCCGGGGCGGCGTGGTCCGCCGCATCCACCGCGCCGCCGGGGAAAACCAGGCGGTTGGGCATGAATTTATGGCCGGCGCCGCGCAGGCCCATCAGCACCTCCGGGGCGGGGCCGTGGCGCAGCACCAGCAGGCTGGCGGCGGGGCGGGGGGTGACGGGTTGGCTCATCGGGACTCTCCTTCGCGCCCAACCTTGCCGCCGCGGTCGCGCTGCGCAAGCCTGGGGCGAGCCAGCCGAGAGGAAACCCCATGCCAGCCCCGCATGCGCTGCACTGCGCCCAGATCGAAGCCATTCTGACGGCATGGGGGATGGCGGCCGAAAACGCCACCGAGACCGCGGAAATCCTGGCCTGGGCCGATCTGCACGGCATCGACAGCCATGGCCTGTCGATGCTGACGCAATACGATTCCTGGCGGACGGCCGGGCGGCTCGATCTCGCCGCGCGCCCGGCGGTCCTGCGCGAGTCGCCGGTCTCGGCGGTGGTCGATGGCGGCGGCGGGCTGGGCCATGTGCCGGCCGCCTTCGCCATGCGCCTGGCGGTGGCCAAGGCGCGGGCCTCCGGCATGGCGGCTATCGTGGTGCGCAACTCGGCGCATTTCGGCGCGTGCGGCTATTACGGCCTGATCGCCGCCGATGCCGGGCTGATCGGCATGGTCAGCACGACGGCGAGCGGGGTTCGCGTGGCGCCGACCGGCGGGGCGGTGGCGCGGCTTGGCACCGATCCCTGGTGCTTCGCCGCGCCTGGCGAGCCGGGGCGGCCATTCCTGCTCGACATGGCGACCACCACGGTGGCGTTCGGGAAGGTGCGCAACAAGGCCAATGAGGGCCTGCCCGCCCCGCCCGGCTGGGTGCTGACCGCCGATGGCCGGCCGAGCACCGACCCGGGGGACGTGGTGGAGCGGCCC
>JAGXAV010000563.1 GCA_018971455.1 Rhodospirillales bacterium | reverse complement strand
CCATCGCCGATGTGCGGGAGTACGGCGCATGACCCCCTTCACCGTGCTGGCCGGCCGGGCCGTGGCGCTGCGCCGCGCCCAGCTGGACACCGACCAGATCATTCCCGCGCGCTTCCTGCGCAAGCCGCGCGGCAATGGTTACGGAGGCTTCCTGTTCCACGACGTCGCCGCTGCGGAGGCCGGATTTCCGGTGCGCCCCGGGGCCGGCGAGATCCTGCTGGCGGGTGCGAATTTCGGCTGCGGCTCCTCGCGCGAGGGCGCGGTCTATGCCCTTGTCGATGCCGGGTTCCGCTGCGTCGTCGCCCCCTCCTTCGGCGACATCTTCGCCGCCAACGCCGCCAAGAACGGGCTGCTCACGGTGGCGCTGGCAGAGGCCGCTGAGGTGCCCGAAGGCCCGCTCACGGTCGATCTGCCGGCCCAGCGCATCCGTGCCGCGGACGGGCGGGAATGGGAATTCGAGATCGACCCGTTCCGCAAGACCTGCCTGCTCGAGGGGCTCGACGATATCGGGCTGACGCTGCGCCACGCTGACGCCCTGGCCGCCTTCGCCGCCGCTCGGCCGCGCTGGACGCAGCCGGGAGATGGCGGGTGAGCGTCGCCGAGCCGCTGCCGCCGCTCTATCACCGGGTCTATCTGGTGCTGCGCCAGCGCCTGGCCGAGGGCGGGTTTTCGCCCGACACCCCGCTGCTCGGCGAGCACGAGCTGGCCGCCGAGCACGGCGTCTCGCGCATCACCATCCGCCGCGCCCTGCAATTGCTGGCCGAGGAGGGGCGGGTGGTGCGCCGGCGCGGCGCCGGCACCTTCGTGCTGCCCAGCGCGCCGCCGGCCCCGATGCGCGACAATCTGCGCGGGCTGATCGAGACCCTGCAGGTGATGGGCCGGCGCACCGAGGTGCGGCTGCTCGAATTCGGCTACGCGCCCGCGGGCCCGCAGATCGGCGCGCTTCTGGGCGTGGCGGCGGAGGCGGTGGTGCAGCGCTCGGTGCGGGTGCGCAGCGTGGCCGGCGTCGCCTTCTCGCATCTGACCGCCTGGCTGCCGGGCGAGATCGGCCGCCTTTTCGCCCCGGAGGCGCTGGCCGCCACGCCGATGCTGGCGCTGCTGGAGCAGAACGGCGTGCAGGTCGCCCGCGCCGAGCAGAGCATCGCCGCCCGGCTGGCCGACACCGCCGTCGCCGCCCGGCTCGGCGTCGCCGTGGGCAGCGCGCTGCTCGCCGTGCGCCGACAGGTCTTCGACCCGGCGGGGCGGGTGGTCGAACTGCTCGAGGCGCAGTACCGCGCCGACATGTACGCCTATGACATCGCCCTGGTGCGCGATGGCGCGTTGTGGAACCCGCAGAAATCGCGCCGCGATGCGCGCGGCGATGGCGCGGCCGGAGCGGCCCGGCACAAGGCGGCGGCGCGCGGGGCGCCTCAGAACCGCCGGAAGGCCGAGGCCGACACCTCGAACACGCGCGAGGTGTAGCGGGCGGTCCGCCCGAACTGCCAGAAATGCTTCTGCGACAGCGCGGGCACCAGGTCCGGCTGAAGCCATTTGCCGGTGTTGATCAGCGCGGTCGCGCGCAGCAGCCGCTCCTCGCGCGGGATTTCGAACGTCCAGCTCAGCGTATGGCGCAGCCCCGGCGCCAGGGCGATCGGCGGGTCGTCCTGCATCACCATGTTGCCCGCCGGCAGCAGCGCCACGCCGGAATTGGCGACGTGGCGCGACGGGCGCACCTCGACGAACAGGTTGGCGATGCGCTGCGGGCGCGGGCCGACATTGCTCAGCACCACCATCAGCTCGCCGATCAGCTCGCCCGGATTGCCGATGTCGAGCACCTGCATGTCGATGTCGATCTGCACCGGGTTGGCGCCGCGGCCCCGCAGCGCCAGCCAGGCGGCGATGGCGAGCAGGATGATCGCCAGATCGGCGATGATCTGCAGCGTGTCCTTCAGCGCGGGCAGCAGGCTCGATGGATCGGCGGGCAGGGCGGGGGCCTTTCCTGCGGGCTCAGTCGTTGCGCCGGATTGTGTGGCCGGTTTCGTCCGCCTTGGCAACCGTCGCCGCGCCCGGCGGGGCGCGCCGGCCGCGCGCCGAAGGC
>JAGXAV010000562.1 GCA_018971455.1 Rhodospirillales bacterium | reverse complement strand
CCGAGGCGATGGTCTCGCGGTATTCGCCGCCCGGCTCGCCCACCTCGGCGCGCATATCGACGAGCCCGGGGCACAGCACCGCCCCCTTGCCATCGATCGCCTCCACCCCGTCCGGCCGGCCGAGGGCGGCGGCGGAATCGGCGATCACGCCGTCGCGCACCAGCAGCTCGCCCGGCTGGTCGAGACCGCTCGCGGGATCGATCAGGCGGACATTCGTGAAGTGAAGATCAGTCATTGCGCCGTGTCTTCCGCGACAGCGTGTCGAGCACCGCCATGCGCACGGCGACGCCCATCTCCACCTGCTCCTTGATGACGCTGCGCACCGGATCGTCGGCCACCGCGCTGTCGATCTCCACGCCGCGGTTCATCGGCCCGGGATGCATCACCAGTGCATCGGGTTTGGCAAGAGAGAGTTTTTCAAAATCAAGCCCGTAGAACCTGAAATACTCACGCGAAGAGGGCACCAGCCCGCGCCGCATCCGCTCCTGCTGCAAGCGCAGCATCATCACGATGTCCGCGTCTTTCAGCCCGTCGCGCATGTCGTGGAAGACCTCCACCCCGAGGGCCGCGGCCTCGGCCGGGATCAGCGTCGGCGGGCCGACCACGCGCACCCGGCTGCCCATGGCGAGCAGCAGATGGATATTGCTGCGCGCCACCCGGCTGTGCAGCACGTCGCCGCAGATCGCCACCACCAGGCCTTCCAGCCGGCCGCGCCTGCGGCGGATGGTCAGCGCGTCCAGCAGCGCCTGGGTGGGGTGCTCATGGGTGCCGTCGCCGGCATTGATGACGGCGGCATCGACTTTCTGGGCCAGCAGGTGCGGCGCGCCGGACTGGTCGTGGCGCACCACCAGCAGGTCGCATTGCATGGCGTTCAGCGTCGCCGCGGTGTCGAGCAGGGTCTCGCCCTTGTTCACGCTGCTGGTGGAGACCGCCATGTTCAGTACGTCCGCCCCCAGCCGTTTGCCGGCGAGTTCGAAGCTGGTGCGGGTGCGGGTGCTGTCCTCGAAGAACATGTTGATCAGCGTCCGCCCGCGCAGCAGGTCGCGCTGCGTCTTGCCGGAACGGTTGAGCAGCACGTAGCTCTCCGCGAGGTCGAGCAGCGCACTGATCTCGGGGGGGTGCAGCCCCTCGATCTGCAGCAGATGGCGGTGCGGGAAGTGCAAGGCAGGACTCCGAGGCGGCGGGCGGAGGTTACAGGGGCCGCCTGCTGCGTGTATAGCGTCGCGCCGCGAGACAGCAACGGAGAACGGTGGCGTGGCGGCGGACGAGGTTTCAGAGGCGGGACGGGACTTCATCCGCGACATCGTCGCCGCCGATATCGGCACGCACGGGTTCAACCAGGTGGTCACCCGCTTCCCGCCCGAGCCCAACGGCTACCTGCATATCGGGCACGCCAAGTCGATCTGCCTCAATTTCGGCATCGCCGAGGAGTTCGGCGGCCGCTGCCACCTGCGGCTGGACGACACCAACCCGACGCGCGAGGAGCAGGAATACATCGATGCCATCCAGCGCGACCTGCGCTGGCTCGGCTTCGACTGGGGCGAGCACCTCTATTACGCCTCCGATTATTTCGAGCAGCTCTACGAATGGGCCGAGCACCTGATCACCCAGGGCCTCGCCTATGTGGACGACACGCCGCCCGAGCAGATGCGCGCGATGCGAGGCACGCTGACCGAGCCGGGGCAGGAGAGTCCCGATCGCCGGCGCGGCGTCCCCGAGAATCTCGATCTGTTCCGCCGCATGCGCGCCGGCGCCTTTCCCAACGGCGCCTGCGTCCTGCGCGCCCGCATCGACATGGCCTCGGGCAACATGAACCTGCGCGACCCGGTGCTGTACCGCATCCTGCACGCCACCCATCCGCGCACCGGCGATGCCTGGTGCATCTATCCGACCTACGATTTCGCGCACGGCCAGTCCGACGCCATCGAGGGCATCACCCACTCGCTGTGCACGCTGGAGTTCGAGGACCACCGCCCGCTTTACGACTGGCTGCTCGATCACCTGCCGGTGCCCTCGCGGCCGCGGCAGTACGAGTTCGCCCGGCTCAACATCGGCTACACCGTGCTGTCCAAGCGGGTGC
>JAGXAV010000561.1 GCA_018971455.1 Rhodospirillales bacterium | reverse complement strand
CGGCGGCGACCGGTCCGCCCTGCGGGCGCTGTATGAGACCCAGGCGGCGCGTCTGCTGGGCCTGGCGGTGCGCATCACCGGTCAGCCAAGCCTGGCGGCGGATGCGGTGCACGATACCTTCGTGCAGGTCTGGGAGAATGCCGAGCGCTACGATCCGGGCCGCGGTTCGGTGGAGGCGTGGCTGACCGGCCTGTTGCGCTTCCGCGCCATCGACACGCTGCGCAGCCGTGCCCGCGACGTTGCGGCGGAGGCGGCGCCGGAACTCACCGACCCCGATCCTGGACCGATGGAGCGTCTGCTGAGCACCGCCGAGGGTGCATCGCTCTACCGGTGCCTGGACCGGCTGGAGCCGCGCCAGCGCCAGGTGATCACGCTGGCCTATGTGCAGGGGCTGTCGCACGGCGACCTCGCGTTGCGGCTGGCGACGCCGCTGGGCACGGTCAAATCATGGATCCGGCGCGGCCTCGCGAGCTTGAGGGGGTGTCTGGAGGCATGAGACACCCTGTGTCCACCCTGAAGTTTTCAGGCGGCCATTTTGGTGGCGGCGAGGTGTTTTTCTGGGTCGTAGGGATTGCGGCTTTGCCATGCGCGCCAGAGGACCCGTATCCACGCGCGGGCAAGGATCCGAACGGCATGCGGGTGCTTGCACCCGCGCTGCCTGGCACGGTTGTAGATGGTGGCGGCCCATTGGGATGCGTGGCGCGAGTTGTCAGCGAAGCAGGTGACGGCAAGGCGGAGGTTCTTGTTGCATGCCCATCGGTATACGACGCCACGGCTTTTTCCGGAGGCGTGGGTGACGGGACAGACCCCGGCTTCGGCGGCGAGTTGGTCCTCGGTTGGGAAGCGTTCGCGGATATCGCCGAGTTCGGCCAGGATTTGCGCCGCGCAGATGCGGCCGGCGCGCGGGAACGACATGACGATCTTTCCGTCGGGCAGCTCTGCGACAGCATGTTCGATGCGCGAGGAGAGCTTGGCGATCTCGTGTACGAGGCGTTCGAGGACGGCGGCCAGGGCGCGCGCGATCTCCCCCTTGGCGTCGGCTTCGGCTTCGCCGGCAAGGCCAGCCGGCGCGTCGCGCAGACGGGCGAGCAGTTCGGCGGCGGAGCGGCGGCCGCAATAGGCGTGCTGGGCCATGAAGCCGGCCATGCGCTTTTCACCGAGGCGGCTGGCGCTGTCAGGGGTGGGATAGCGAGCGATGAAGGCGAGCGCGATCGGGCTTGCGACATCGGCGAAGATGACGGCCGCACCCGGCCAAAAGCTTTCGAGCAGGCTGCGCATCTGGTTGGCCAGCGCGGTACGCTGCGCCACCAGATCGTCGCGGCCGCGGACGAGCGCGCGCAACGCCTTGATCTCGTCGGACATCGGCATCAGCGGCCGGAACCGGTGTCCGTCCGTGCGCAGGATGTCGGCCAGCATGTAGGCGTCGCCCGGATCGGATTTGCCGCCAGCGGCGCGATAGCGTGGGCGACAGGCGCGCACGACGTTGGGATGGATCGGAATGATCGGGTGGCCAGCCGCGACCAGCGTGTCGATGATCAAGCCCGACGGGCGTTCGATAGCGATCGGCAACTCAGCCGCGGGCGCCACCTTGCGCAGGCGCGCGAGCAAATCAGCCAGGCCGGCGGCATCGTGACGGGCTTCGATGCGGGTAACGACCTGCCCCGCCGCATCGACGATGCACACGGCATGGGCGCTGCCGCCCCAGTCCAAACCTCCGTGAAACGGCATGTGCCGACCTCCTTGGGTTGCGCTAATCTCACCCGGGCTGGGAGATCGTGCGGATCGCTCACTGACAGGCGCTCTGGCCGGCAAGCACTGGCGCTTCACCCTGTGGTCCGTCCCGGTCTCCCGGCACCTGCCGCGCGGCGGGTCTCATGCGGGCCGTCCAGCGGCAAGCGACGCAGGCCGTCACGACAGGCGCTCGGGTTGGCGGATGCTCCGCCGCTACGCAGCTTCGCATCCGCCAACCCGAAGGTGCACCAGTGAGCGACGCACCCGACGACGCCGATCTGCTGGCCGCGGAATACGCGCTGGGGACGTTGGATGCCGCGGCGGCGCAAGCGGCGGCGGCGCGGATCGCG
>JAGXAV010000560.1 GCA_018971455.1 Rhodospirillales bacterium | reverse complement strand
CCCCAGCGCCAGCCGAATCCGACTGCGCCGGCAACCAAGATGCTCTCCATGGCACAGGTCACATCGGGATCATCGCCGTGGCCTGCTCGCCCCCATCGGCCCCCAGCCGCCCCAGGAAGCCTCACCAGCAGCCTTGTCTGCTGCCCGACGCCCGCCTTGCCGACATCCCGGTGACGGACAAGGAAATTGCCCTCGTCCTGGCCGTGCTCGGCGATAAAATCGCCGCCATACTGGCCGGCAAGCCCCCAACCCTGGCAAGCTGATCACATGGACAGGATCGCCACCCCCACCAGGCGCGTCGCCCTCTATGCGCGGGTCTCCACCGCCCGCCAGGCCGAGGCCGATCTCTCGATCCCCGATCAAATTCGCCAGGTCGAGGCTTTCTGCGCGCACAAGGGCTGGACCGTCGTCGAGCGCTTCATCGAGCCCGGCGCCTCGGCGACCGATGACAAGCGCCCGCAATTCCAGCGCCTCGTCGAGGCCGCCACCGCCGCCGCCAGGCCCTTCGATGTGGTTCTGGTGCACTCATTGTCGCGGTTCTTCCGCGACCAGTTCCAAAGCGAGTTCTACATCCGCAAGCTGCGCAAGGCCGGCGTCGAGGTGATCTCCATCACCCAGCCCTTCGACAACGACCCGACCGGCAATCTGATCCGCCAGATCCTCGGCAATTTTGACGAATACCAGAGCCGTGAGAACGCCAAGCACACGCTGCGCGCCATGGAGGAGAACGCCAGGCAGAATTTCTGGAACGGCTCCATGCCGCCATTCGGCTACGCCGCCGTCGAGGCCGAGCGCCGCGGCGCCAAGGTCAAGAAGCGGCTGGTCATCGATCAGGCCGAGGCCGCCATTGTGCGGCGGATCTTCGACATGGCGCTCGGCCGCGATGGCCTCCCGCTCGGCGTCAAGGCGATCTCCAGCCGCCTCAACGCGGAGGGTGTCCGCTATCGGGGCAAGCTCTTCCACATCTCCAGCGTGCACCGCATCCTGATCAACGCGACCTACACCGGCACGCATCACTTCAACCGCCGCAGCAGCCGCACCGGCGAGACCAAGAGCAGCGACCAATGGATTGCCTCCGCCGTGCCGGCGATGATCGCCCAGGAGGAGTTCGACGAGGTGCAGGCCAGCCTCGCCGCCCGCAACCCCAAGCGCACGCCGCCGCGCGTCGTCAGCGGCCCAACCCTGCTCACCGGCATCGCCCGCTGCGCCACCTGCGGCAGCGGCATGACCATCCGCACCGGCAAGGGCGGGCGTTACCGCTACTACGTCTGTGCCGGCTGCGCGCAGAAGGGCAAGACGCACTGCCCGGGCCGCAGCATCGGCATGGCGGCGCTGGACGGCATGATCCTCGAGCATCTGGCGGATAGTCTGTTCACGCCCGACCGGCTGGCGGTGATCCTGGAGGCCTACGTCACCCGTTCAGCGGAGGCCGACGAGGCGCGCGGCCGGCGGCTTGCCCAGGCCCGCGCCCGCGCCACCGAGATCGGCGGGCGGATGAGCCGGCTGCTCAATCTGGTGGCCAATGGCAGCATGGCCGAGGACGACCCGGCGCTGAAGGACATGCTGGCCGACCTCAAGGCCCAGCGGCATGGCGCCGCCGAGGAGATCAAGCTGCTCGAGGCTGGCAACGCTGCCACCGGCCAGCCGATCACGGCCGCCAAGATCGCCCAATTGGCCGAGACACTGCGCATCGCCCTGCACAGCGATGACGTGGCCTTCCGCAAGGCCTATCTGCGGTTGTTCGTCGATGAGATCGTCGTCGGAGATACCGAAATCCGCCTGCGCGGCCCAAAGGCCGCCCTCGCCAAAGCCGCCGCCCAAAACCAGCTCCAAGGCGGTGCCGCCATGGTGCCCAGTTTTGTTCGGGGGTGGCGTCCCCGGCGAGATTCGAACTCACGGCCCCAGGATTAGGAATCCTGTGCTCTATCCTGCTGAGCTACGGGGACACCGCGTCCGGATATAGCCAACTCGCCCCGCCCTCGCCAGCCTGGCGTTCGGCCCGGCCGCGCGGCTGGGCTTGACGCATCGGTCAGCCGCCGCGAGCCTGCCCCCATGACAGACCCCATCGCCCTGCACGCCCGCCT
>JAGXAV010000559.1 GCA_018971455.1 Rhodospirillales bacterium | reverse complement strand
GCAGCTAGGATGCCATAGTCGCGTGGGAAGTGGGCGCAAGCCCCGGATGGCGATGCGGGGCGCGCGCGGGTGATGGTGCGGCATCGAAGAAGGACGGGAACGATGAGCACGCTCGATGATGCACGCTGGGATTTGGTCAGCCGCCGCCAGCCGGCGGATTTTCTCTACGCAGTCACCACCATGGGCATCTATTGCTGCCCGGGCTGCCCGTCGCCGCGCCCGAAGCGGATGAATGTCCGCTATTTCGCGAACCCGAAAGCCGCCGAGGCGGCGGGCTTCCGCGCCTGCCGGCGGTGCGACCCGAAGGGCGAGCGGGCCGGCATCGCCGAGGCCGTGGTGCGCGATGCCTGCGCCTTCATGGAGGCGGAGGAGGCGATTCCCTCGCTCGAGGCCCTGGCCCGGCGCGCCGGCTACTCGCGATTTCACTTCCTGCGCCTGTTCCGCGACCACACCGGCCTGACCCCACGCAGCTACGCCGAGGGGGTGCGCGCGCGCCGGTTGCAGGCGCAGCTGGCAGCCGGCGCCCGCGTCGCCGATGCCGTGGCGGGCGCCGGATTCGGCTCCGAATCGCGGGTCTATGAGCATACCGGGCGGCTGCTCGGCATGACGCCGGGGGCGCTGCGCCGGGGCGGCGCCGGCGAGACCATCCGCACCGCGCTGGCCGACTGCCCGTTCGGGCGGCTGCTGGTCGGCGCGACGGCGCAGGGGGTGTGCTTCCTCGGTTTCGCCGAACCCGATGACGCGCTGCTGGGCGATCTGCGCCGCCGTTTCCCGCGCGCCACCATCTTGGCCGACGATGCGGGGCTGACCGAGACGGTGCAGGCGGTGGTCGACTTCATGGCCGCCCCGCGCGCCGGGCTGACCCTGCCGCTCGATCTGCGCGGCACAGCCTTCCAGCTGCGGGTGTGGGAGGCGCTGACCCGCATTCCGCCCGGCGAGACGCGCAGCTACGGCGAACTCGCGCGCATGATCGGCAAGCCGGCGGCGGTGCGCGCCGTCGCGCGGTCCTGCGCCACCAACCCGGTCTCTCTGGCCGTGCCGTGCCACCGCGTGGTCGGCGCCGACGGGGCGCTGACCGGCTATCGCTGGGGGGTGCCGCGCAAGCGGGCGCTGCTGGCGGCGGAGAAGGCTACGGCGTAGCGCGCAGATCCTCCGTCCAGGTACCGGCGCGGCGCGCCTCCTCCTCATGGCCGGGCTCGCGCCAGGTCTCGGCGAGGCCGGCCGCGTACCAGTCGCGCATCGCCGGCAGGTCGCGCAGGCGCTGGGCATAGGCATCGGCGACGGGGTCGAGCGCCAGCCCGTAGGTCTGCGCGCGGAACGCGACCGGGGCGTAGAAGGCATCGGCGGCGGTGAAGTCCGCCCCGGCCAGGAACGGCCCGCCGAAGCGCTCCAGCCCCTCACGCCACAATGCGCTGAAGCGGGCGATGTCGGCCCACAGCGCGGCGGGCTGGTCATGCAGGCGGATGCGCAGCCCGCAATTATGGGTGCAGATCTCGCGCAGCGTGGCGAAGCCCGAATGCATCTCCGCCGCGGCGCACCGGGCCCAGGCCCGCGCCGCGTTCTCGCGCGGCCAGATTCCCGGGTGACGCTCGGCGAGGTATTCGGTGATGGCGAGCGAGTCCCACACCGTGATCGCGCCATCGACGAGGCACGGCACCTTCCCGGTCGGCGAGAAGGCGTGGAAATCGGCACCGGCGCCGAACGGCACCAGGCGCTCGGCGAAGCCGATGCCCAGCGTGCGCATCAGCACCCAGGGGCGCAGCGACCAGGAGGAGTAGTTCTTGTTGCCGATATGAAGCGTGTACATCGTCGCTGTTCCAGACAAGCTATTTCACATGGGCGACGCGCAGCGCGTTGGTCGTGCCGGGCTGGCCGAACGGCACGCCCGCGATGACGACGATCTCGCTGTCGCGCGGCGCCAGCCCCTCCTGCAAGGCATGGCGTACGGCCTTGTTGACCGTCTCGCTCATCGAATGGGCCTCCGGCGTAACCAGCGCATGCACGCCCCAGGCGACGGCGAGGCGGCGGGCGGTCTGCTCGGTGGGGGTGAGGCCGAGGATGGGCGCCTCCGGCCGCTCGCGCGC
>JAGXAV010000034.1 GCA_018971455.1 Rhodospirillales bacterium | reverse complement strand
GAAGATCTCACGCCAAAGACGCACCAGAAGCCGCGGCGGCAGGGCGCCGTGGTGGCGGGCGAAGAGGCGGCGCAGGATGTCGGCCTCGCGCCCCGGGCGGAACGCCACCTTGCCCTGCGCGCCCAAGGCGGCGACGCCGCCGACCACGGCCGCGCGCTGCATCAGCGTGTCGTGCATGACGTCGTCGAGCCGGTCGAGCTCGGCGCGCCGCCGGGCCAGCTCGGCCACGGTGTCGACGGCGGGTGGGGCGGCCTGGGATGCGGCAAGCTCGGTTGCGGACATGGCGCCAATCGGCTGGGGATGGGTGGAGCGTGCCTCCGCAATAGCCGAACCCTCCCGCGCTGCAAAGCGGCGGCGTGGCGGCGACGGTTGCAAGCGCCGTGGCCGCGCCGCATATCAGCGTCGGCTCACCCCTTCCCGATCGCCGCCCGCGGAGCGCCATGGACCAGCCCGAGACCCCCCCGCCCGCGATGGCGGAGCTCGCACACCAGCACGTCGTCTTCGATGACGGGCTGGCGCTGGAATGCGGCGTCGTGGTGCGCCCGCTGGTGGTGGCCTACCGCAGCTACGGCACGCTCAACGCCGAGCGCAGCAACGCCGTGCTGGTCTGCCATGCGCTGACGGGCGACCAGTACGTCGCCGAGGCGCATCCGCTGACCGGCAAGCCGGGCTGGTGGGAGCAGGTGGTCGGGCCGGGCCGCCCGGTGGACACCAACCGCTATTTCGTCGTCTGCGCCAACGTGCTGGGCGGCTGCATGGGTTCGACCGGCCCGCGCAGCCCGCGCGGTGACGGCGGCACGCCCTGGGGCACCGATTTCCCGCCGGTGACGGTGGGCGACATGGTGCGCGCCCAGAAGCGGCTGATCGAGCATCTCGGCATTGCCCGGCTGTTCGCGGTGATCGGCGGCTCGATGGGCGGCATGCATGTGCTGCAATGGGCCGCCGCCTACCCCGACAGCGTGTTCGCCGCCGTGCCGGTGGCCACCGCCGCCCATCACTCCGCCCAGAACATCGCCTTCAACGAGGTCGGCCGGCAGGCGATCTTCGCCGATCCGGACTGGCAGGGCGGGCGCTACTGGGCGAGCGGCACCCGGCCGGCGCGCGGCCTCGCCGTCGCCCGCATGGCCGCCCATATCACCTACCTCTCCGAGCAGGCGCTGACGCGCAAGTTCGGCCGCCGGCTGCGCGGGCATGGCCAGCACGCCTCGACCCTGTTCGGCGACATGTTCGAGGTGGAGAGCTACCTGCAGCACCAGGGCAGCACCTTCGTCAACCGCTTCGACGCCAATTCGTACCTGACCATCACCCGGGCGATGGATTATTTCGACCTCGCGGCCGAGCATGACGGCGACCTCGGCAGTGCCTTCGCCGGCACCCGCACGCGCTTCTGCATCATCAGCTTCTCGTCGGACTGGCTGTTCCCGACCACCGAGAGCCGGGCGGTGGCGCGCGCGCTGAACCGGGCGGCGGCCAATGTCAGCTTCGTCGAGATCGCCAGCGACAAGGGCCATGACGCCTTCCTGCTGGAAGAGCCGGATTTCCACCGGACGCTGGCCGGCTTCCTCGCCGGCTGCGCCGAGCATGCCGGGCTGCAACCGGCACCACGGCCCGCCCTCCAGCCCGCCGCCCGCCCATGAACGACGCCGCCCCCATCCGCTACGTCGCCAAGAACATGCGCCTCGACCTGCGGCTGATCGCCGACATGGTGACGCCGGGCAGCCGCGTGCTCGACATCGGCTGCGGCGACGGCACGCTGATCGACCATCTGTTCCGCACCAAGGGCTGCGATGCGCGCGGCATCGAGATCGACATGGCCGAGGTCACCCACGCCGTCGCCCACGGCCTGCCGGTGATGCAGGGCGACGCCGACAGCGACCTCTCGCAATACCCGGACGGGGCGTTCGACTTCGTCATCCTCTCGCGCACCCTGCAGGCGGTGGAGCGGCCGCGCGAGGTGCTGCGCCAGATGCTGCGCATCGGCACGCGGGCGATCGTGAGCTTCCCCAATTTCGGCCATTGGCAGGTGCGCTCGCAGCTGCTGTGGGGCGGGCGGATGCCGATGACGCCGGTCTGGTCGCGGCCCTGGCACGAGACCCCGAACATCCATCCCTGCACCATCCGCGACTTCTTCCACCTCGCCGCCGAGGAGGGCTACGTCATCGAGCGCTGGCTGGCGGTGGCCGAGGACGGCCAGCGCGCGCCGTGGCGGCGCTTTCCGGCGCTGGCCAACCTGTTCGGCGAGCAGGCGCTTTTCCAGCTCCGCCGCGCCTGAGCCCTATCCGCGCAGGAACAGGCCGACGGTCAGCGCCGCGCCGATCGCCACCACCGCGCCGCGCAGGATCTTTTCGTGGACCCGGCCAAGCACCCAGGCGCCGGCCAGCCCGCCGGCGATGGCGGCCACCGCGACGATCGCGGCCGGGCCCCAGGCGATGCCGGGGGCGAACAGGAACACCAGCACCGCGGCGGCATTCATGGCGGTCGCCAGCACGTTCTTCGCCGCGATCGCGGTGCGGGTCGCAATGCCGCCGAGGGTCAGCGCGGCCAGCATGAGAAAGCCGATGCCGCCACCGTAATAGCCGCCGTAGATGGCGATCGCGAACTGCACCAGCCCCGCCGCCACCGGGCCGAGCGCCCGCGCCTGCCCGGCCGGGCGGCGACGGAAGCTGCCCCAGGCGAAGACGGTGGTGGCGAACAGCACCAGGAAGGGCAGCAGCAGGGTGAAGATCGAGGTCGGCGTGGCGAGCAGCAGCAGCGCGCCGAGCGCGCCGCCGGCCAGGCTGATCAGGGTCATCCGCAGGAAGGGGATTTCCTCGCCCACCAGCCGGCGGCCGGCCAGCGCGGTGGAGATCTGCCCGGGGAACAGGGCGATGGTGGAGGTGATGTTGGCGGCCCGCGGGTCGAGCCCGGCAAACAGCAGGGCGGGCAGGGTGACGAAGGAGCCGCCGCCGGCGACGGCGTTCATCATGCCGGCGGCAAAGGCGGCGAGGGCGAGGACGAGGGGGACCAGGGACATCGCGCCAGCATGGCCCGGCCGGCCCGTCCCGCCAATCCTGGCCGCGCGCCCCGGGGCGCGCCGTGTCCGCAGTCTTGTCCCTGGCGGCTTGTCTGCGTATGTGTGTGCGCCATGCGCACCCTTCCCGCCCTCCTCCTCGCCGCCTTCGTCCTGCCCACGCTGGCGTTCGCCGCCCCGGCGCCGAAGAAGCCGGTGGCAAAGGCCGTCCATCCGGCTGCCGCCGCCGCCTCCACCGGGCCGCGATCCATCGGCGTGTTCGGCGACTGGCAGGCCGCCACCTACAGCGATGGCGGGCAGGGCGTGTGCTACGCCTTCACCCGCGCCGCCGGCGCCCCGCCCGCCACCGCGGCGGTGCTGACCGTCTCCGAGCGGCCCGGCGCGCGCGATTCGGTGGCCATCACCACGCCCGGCCTCTACCCCGCCAACGCGGCGCTGAGCGTGCACGTGGACAAGACGGTGCTGGATTTCTACACGGCACAGCACTCCGCCTTCGCGCGGGACGGCCGCATCGCCGTCGCCGCCTTCCACAAGGGCAGCGCCGCGATCGCGCCGAGCGGCGCCAAGAGCGAGGACCGCTTCAGCCTGAAGGGGTTCTCGGCGGCGTACGGCGCCATCCTCAAGGCCTGCCCCGCCAAATAGGGCGGAGCATCACCATGAGCGACCTGCTGAGCGAGGCTGAGCGCCAACGCATCCTCGCCAAGACCGCGCGCTTTGCCCCGCCGCCGGCCCGCCTCGCCGACGGGCGGCGCGACCTGGTCGGCCTGTCGCGCGCGGAAATGGCGGCCGCCCTGGCCGAGATCGGCGAGGCGCCGTTCCGCGCCAAGCAGATCTGGCACTGGATCTATCACCAGGGTGCCACCGATTTCGCCCGCATGAGCACCATCGCCAAGCCGACCCAGGCCCGTCTCGCGGAGCATTTCGTGGTCGGCCGGCCGGCGGCCGCGGTGGTGCAGACCAGCGCCGACGAGACGCGCAAATTCCTCTTCCGCTTCCGCGACGGCCAGGAGGCCGAGACCGTCTATATCCCCGACCGGCAGGAGGATCGCGGCGCGGTCTGCATCTCCTCCCAGGTCGGCTGCACCCTGTCCTGCCGCTTCTGCCACACCGGCACGCAGAACCTCGTGCGCAATCTCGGCGCGGCGGAGATCGTCGGCCAGTTCATGGCGGCGCGAGACAGCTACGGCGAATGGCCGAGCCCGAAGGGGGAGACGCCCCGCTTGCTCTCGACCATCGTGCTGATGGGCATGGGCGAGCCGCTCTACAATTACGACAACGTCGCCAAGGCCATGCAGATCGTCATGGACCATGAGGGGATCGCGCTCTCGCGCCGGCGCATCACGCTCTCGACCTCCGGCGTGGTGCCGATGATGGACCGGGCGGGAAGCGAGCTCGGTGTCAATCTCGCCGTGTCGCTGCACGCCGTCACCGACGCGCTGCGCGACGAGATCGTCCCGCTCAACCGCAAATACCCGATCGCCGAACTGATCGCCGCCTGCCGGCGCTACCCGCCGGCGAGCAATGCAAGGCGCATCACCTTCGAATACGTCATGCTCAAGGGCATCAACGACAGCGAGGCCGAGGCCCGTGCGCTGGTGCGCCTGATCGCCGGCATCCCGGCCAAGGTGAATCTGATCCCGTTCAACCCGTGGCCCGGCAGCCCGTACGAGACCAGCACGCCGCGCGCCATCGCCCGCTTCGCCGACATCGTCATGCAGGCCGGCTTCTCGTCGCCGGTGCGCACCCCCCGCGGGCGCGACATCCTCGCCGCCTGCGGCCAGCTGCGCACCGAAAGCCAGCGCCCGCGCGCCTCCGCCTGACCCTGGACTCTACCGCGTCAGCGTCGGGTGGCGCGCCCGCCAGGCGGCGACGTTGCGGTTGTGCTCAGCCAGGGTGTGGGCGAAGACGTGGCCGCCGCTGCCATCGGCGACGAAATAGAGCGCGTCGCTGGCCGCGGGGTGGGCCGCCGCGGTCAGCGCCGCGAGCCCGGGGCTGGCGATCGGGCCGGGCGGCAGGCCGGCCATGCGATAGGTGTTGTAGGGGCTGTCCAGCGCCAGCTCGGCGCGGGTCAGCGGATGGTCCAGCGTGCCCGCGCCGGCACTCGCGGCATAGATCACCGTCGGGTCCGATTGCAGCCGCATGCCCTGGCGCAGCCGGTTCATGAACACCGCGGCGACCAGCGCCCGTTCCTCCGGCAGCGCCGTCTCGCGCTCGATCAGGCTGGCCAGGGTGAGCAGATCGCGCGGCGTGGCGAGCGGCAGGCCGGGCGCGCGGCCCTCCCAGACCTTCGCCAGCGTCGCGTCCATCGCATGCTCGGCGCGGGCCAGCAGCGCGGCGCGGGGCGTGCCGTATTCGTAGTCGTAGGATTGCGGCAGCACCGCGCCCTCGGCGAAATGCGGCACCGCGCCGGTCAGCGCCGGCGCGCGGGCGAAGAGTGCCGCGATGGCGCTGGCGGTCAGTCCCTCGGGAATGGTCAGCCTGTGCTGCACCGGGCGGGCGGTGCGCAGCACGGCGAGCACCCGCGCCAGGCTGGCATGGGCGGGGAAGGCGAACTCGGCGGCGTGCAGCATGCCCTGCCCGCGCGTCAGCGTCGCGGCGAGGCGGAACTGCCAGGAGCTGGCGACCACCCCCGCGCGATGCAGCGCCCCCGCCACTTCGGTCAGGCTGCCATGGGCCACCACCACGTCGCGCGCCTGCGCCAGCGGGCCGGGGGCGGCGTAGATCCGCCGTGCCTGCCAGGACGCGCCGAACCCGGCCAGCCCGAGTCCGAGGCCGATGCCGAGCAGCGCTGCGACGAGCCGGCGGCGCATGGCCGCGTCAGGCGGCCTTTTTGAACAGGATGGAGGCGTTGGTGCCGCCGAAGCCGAAGCTGTTGGAGAGCGCGATGTCGATGCGCCGCTGCTGGGCGGTATGGGCGACGCGGTCGATCACGCTCTCGCGGCTCGGCTTGTCGAGGTTGAGCGTCGGCGGCGCCACGCCGTCGCGCACCGCCAGCACGGAGAACACCGCCTCGATCGCGCCGGCGGCGCCGAGCAGGTGGCCGGTCGCCGATTTGGTGGAGGACATGGCAAGCCCGCGCGCCGAGTCGCCGAAGAAGCGCTCGACCGCCTCGAGCTCGAGATCGTCACCGAGCGGGGTCGAGGTGCCATGGGCATTGACGTACTGCACGTCCGACGGCTGAAGCCCGCCATTGCGCAGGGCGTTGCGCATGGCGCGGAAGGCGCCCTCGTGCCCCTCGGCCGGCGCGGTGATGTGGTGGGCATCGCCGGACAGGCCGTAGCCGGCGAGCTCGGCGTAGATTTTCGCGCCGCGGCGCCGGGCGTGCTCGTACTCCTCGAGCACGACGACGCCCGCCCCCTCGCCCATGACGAAGCCGTCGCGGTCGCTGTCCCACGGCCGGGAGGCGCGGGTCGGGGTGTCGTTGAAGCTGGTGGAGAGCGCGCGGGAGGCGCAGAAGCCGGCGATGCCGAGCTTGTTCACCGCCGATTCGGCGCCGCCGGCGACCATCACGTCGGCGTCGCCGAGCGCGATCAGCCGGCCGGCATCGCCGATCGCGTGCACGCCGGTGGCGCAGGCCGTCACCACGCTGTGGTTGGGGCCCTTGAAGCCGTATTTGATCGAGACGTGGCCGGAGGCGAGATTGATCAGCGCGGACGGGATGAAGAACGGCGAGAGCCGCCGCGCCTTGCCCTCGTGCAGCAGCACCGAGGCCTCGTAGATCGTCTCGAGCCCGCCGATGCCGGAGCCGATCATCACGCCGCTGGCGCAGCGCTCCTCCTCGGTGGCCGGCGCCCAGCCGCTATCCTCCACCGCCTCGGTCGCGGCGACCATGGCGAACTGGATGAAGCGGTCCATCTTCTTCTGGTCCTTGGGCGGGACCCATTCGTTGATGTCGAGCCCGTTGGTGGCGCGGGTGCCGGGCGGAATCTGCCCCGCCACCTTGGCCGGCAGGTCGGAGACATCGAAGCTCTGGATGGCGCCGATGCCCGACTCGCTGTTGATCAGCCTGCGCCAGACATGCTCCACGCCGAGCCCGAGCGGGCAGGCGATGCCCATGCCCGTTATCACCACGCGCCGCATCGCTGCCATCCTTGCCGTTATGCCGCCGTCAAGCCCCTGCCCCGCCAATGGCGGTTCAGGCGGCCTTCTGCTTCTCGATATAGTCCACCGCGTCCTTCACGGTGCTGATCTTCTCGGCCGCGTCCTCGGGGATCTCGACGCTGAACGCCTCCTCGAAGGCCATGACCAGCTCGACGGTGTCGAGGCTGTCGGCGCCGAGATCGTCGATGAACGAGGCCTCCGGGGTCACCTTGCTCTCCTCGACGCCGAGGTGTTCGACCACGATCTTCTTCACCCTATCGGCGATATCGCTCATCGGTATGCTCACTCCTGCCTGCCGGGGCTGGCTGCCGCCCGGCGTTGATTCACTGTCTCGGGTCTCGTCCGCCGGCCGGCTGCCCGACTCGTCAGCCTGGCCGCACGTTATCACCGCTCCCGCCGGGCCGCGCGGCGCTTAGCATGGTTTTGTTGCAGCCGCCAACCGGGGACGGCGCTTTATCAGAGCATCGCCATCCCGCCATTGACGTGCAGGGTCGCGCCGGTCACCCAGCCGGCCTCGTCGCTGGCCAGATAGAGCACCGCGGCCGCGATGTCCGCCGGCTGGCCCATGCGCCCGAGCGGGATGGAGTCGGCGAGTTTGGCCTTCTGCGCCTCGTTCAGCGCCTCGGTCATGGCGGTGGCCACGAAGCCCGGGGCGACCATGTTCACGGTCACCCCGCGCGCGCCCACCTCCTGGGCGAGCGCCTTGGTCATGCCGACCAGCCCAGCCTTGGCGGCGGCGTAGTTGGCCTGGCCGGGATTGCCGGTGGCGCCGACGATGGAGCCGATGCCGATGATGCGCCCGGCGCGCCGGCGCAGCATGCCCTTGAGGGCCGCGCGGGCGAGACGGAATGGGGCGGAGAGATCGACGTCGATGACCCGCTGCCAATCCTCGTCCTTCATCCGCAACGCCAGCATGTCGCGCGTCAGCCCGGCATTGTTGACCAGCACGTGCAGCGGCCCGCCCGCCGCCTCGGCCGCCGCCACCAGCGCGTCGGCGGCGGCGGGCTCGGCGAGGTCGGCGGGGCAGACATGGGCCCGCTCGCCCATCTCGGCTGCCAGCGCCTCCAGCGCCTCGCGCCGCGTGCCGGACAGCACGACCGTGCTGCCCTGGGCATGCAGCGTGCGGGCGATTGCCGCCCCGATGCCGCCCGAGGCGCCGGTGACCAGGGAGGTTTTACCGTCCAGCCGGAACATTGTTATGTCCTATAACGATTTCAGGAGCGCGTCGATGTCGGCCGGCGTGCCGGCCGCCGCCGCGGCCGCGTCCGGCGCGATGCGGCGGATCAGCCCGCCCAGCACGCGGCCGGCGCCGAGCTCGACGAAGCTGTCGACACCGAGGGCCGTCATCGCCAGCACGCTCTCGCGCCAGCGCACGGTCGCCGTGACCTGCTCGATCAGCAGGCGGGTGATCTCGCCGGGGTCGGTGACCTTGGCGGCGGCGACGTTGGCGATCACCGGCACCGCCGGGGCCGCGGGCGGGGATTCGGCGAGGGCCGCGCGCATCGCCTCGGCCGCCGGGGCCATCAGGGCGCAGTGGAAGGGGGCGGAGACCGGCAGCTTCATCGCCCGCTTGACGCCGCGCGCTTGGGCGATGGCGATGGCGCGATCGACCGCGCCGGCATGGCCCGAGATCACCACCTGGCCGCCGCCATTGTCGTTGGCCGGATCGACCACCTCGCGGCTGCCGTCGGGCGCCGGGCGGGCGGCCTCGCAAATCTCGACGGCGAGCGGCAGTTCGGCGCCGAGCAGGGCGGCCATGGCGCCGACGCCGGGGGGTACGGCCGCCTGCATGGCCTGGCCGCGCCGGCGCAGCAGGCGTGCGGCCTGGGCCACGGTGAAGCTGCCGGCGGCGGCGAGGGCGGAATATTCCCCGAGCGAGTGGCCGGCGACGACGGCGGCGCGTTCGGCAAGCGTCCAGCCGCCCTCGCTTTGCAGGACCGCCAGCACGGCGAGCGAATGGGCCATCAGCGCGGGCTGCGCGTTCTCGGTGAGGGTGAGTTCCTCGGCCGGACCCTCGAACATGAGCCGGGACAGTCTCTGGCCGAGCGTGTCGTCCACTTCCTCGAACACCGCGCGCGCGGCGGGGAAGGCGGCGGCGAGGTCGCGGCCCATGCCGGGCGCCTGGCTGCCCTGGCCGGGAAAGAGGAAGGCGTGCACCTTCATGGCTCCGAGTGTTCCCTCGATTGGCGTTGCCGCCGATTGACGCAGCGAGGCGGGGTAGCGGGGCCGCCCCCCGGTGTCAATTCGCGGTCGGCCCGCCACATTGTGGTAACATTGGCCATGCAACGATACCGCCGTCTTGCCGCGGAGACCCCCTCATGTGCCGATTTCTCGCCTATCGGGGCCAGCCCATCCTGCTCGAGGAACTGGTTGCCGCCCCCGCCCATTCGCTGATCCACCAGTCGCTGCACGCCGAGGAGGCCAAGACCGGCACCAATGGCGACGGCTTCGGCATCGGCTGGTATGGCGAGCGCACCGAGCCCGGGCTCTATCGCGAGGTGCGGCCGGCCTGGGCGGACGAGAATCTGCGCTCCATCTGCGCCCAGGTGCGGTCCGGCCTGTTCTTCGCCCATGTCCGCGCCAGCACCGGCACGGCGACCAGCCGGGCGAACTGCCATCCTTTCGCGGCCGGCCGGTTCATGTTCATGCATAACGGCCAGATCGGCGGCTGGAAGCAGCTGCGCCGGCCGATCGAGGCGATGATCCCGGACTCGATGTACGATTGCCGCCAGGGCAGCACCGATTCGGAGGCCATCCTGCTCGCCGCCATGGCGGCGGGGCTGGCGCGCGACCCGATCGGCGTGATGGCGGCGACGCTGGCGCGCATCCAGGCGATGATGCGGGATGCCGGCATCGCCGAGGCGCTGCGCTTCACCGCCGCCCTGACCGACGGCGAGCGGCTATGGGCCTATCGCTGGGCGTCGGATGCCCGGCCGCCGACGCTCTATTGGCGCGAGGACGAGACCGGGCTGGTGGTGGTCTCCGAGCCGATCGATGGCCATCGCGAGGATTGGCGCGCCGTGCCGGTGGGCGGGTGCCTGACCGCCTTGCCCGGCGAGGAGGTGGCGGTCGGCTGCCTCGACACGGCGATGCGCGAGGCGGCGTAGCGCAGCGCTACTCGTCGAGGCCGGACAGCAGCGGCAGCAGCGCCGGCAGGTCGCGTTCGGCGATGCAGACCAGGAAGGAGTCGGCCCGGCCCGCGCGCTCGTCGCCGGCGAGGGACATGCCGTCCGCGGCGATCGGCAGGGCGGACAGGCCGAGATCGGCATAGACGCCGAGCAGGCCGGGCCCGGCGCGCCACACCGCGGGGTCGAGCCCCTCCTGGTGGGCGAGGTCGCGCAGGCGCCAGATGGTGGAGATGCGGTCGGACTCCGCACCCACCGGATCGCCGAGGGCGAGCAGCACGCGGCCGAGGCGGCGGAAGGCGACGCCGGCGCGCGCCGCCTCGCCCCCCCCCAGGCCGTCGGCGCGCACCGGCGGCGGCGCGCCGAGGGCGGCGTAGCTGGCCCGCGTATCGCTGGTCCAGGCCTCGCTGCTCACCCGCCCCGGGCGCAGCAGCCGCCACAGCGCGATGGCGGCCAGCCCCACCGTCAGCGCCACCGAGGCGCGCAGCGCATTCGGCATATCCGGCGAGA
>JAGXAV010000558.1 GCA_018971455.1 Rhodospirillales bacterium | reverse complement strand
GCATTTCTGGTCTGGATGTGCTATATCCAGCGGTATGTCTCAACGAGGTGGCGCGGTTCATGTCGTCACCACACGGCGCCGCTACAAAGGCCGTGTGTACGCGACGCATCTGCTGAGGAGAAGCTACCGAGAGGGGGAGAAGGTCAAGAACGAGACCGTCGGTAACCTCTCCCATCTTCCGGAGCCGTTGATCGAGGTGATCCGGCGCGCGCTGCGCGGGGAGACCTTCGTGCCGGTAGGGGAGCGGCTGCAGGTGGTGCGCTCCTTGCCCCACGGGCACGTGCAGGCGGTACGCATGGCGATGCAGCGGTTGGGTTTTGAGTCGCTGATTGCCTCGCGAGAGAGCCCCGAGCGGGAGCGAGTGTGCGCGATGGTGGCCGCGCGAGTGCTCTCGCCGCACACGAAGCTGGCGACCACGCGCTGGTGGGGCACGACGACGCTGGCTGAGGAGTATGCAGTCGCAGAGGCCGACGAGAACGATCTGTATGCGGCGATGGACTGGCTGCTCGAGCGCCAGGGAGCGATCGAGAAGAAGCTCGCCGCCAGGCACCTGAAGGAAGGCTCGCTCGCGCTGTACGATCTGTCCTCGAGCTACTTCGAGGGCACGCACTGCCCGCTGGCGAAGATCGGCCACAATCGCGACGAGAAGAAGAACAAGCTCCAGGTCAACTACGGCCTGCTCACGAGCCGGGAGGGATGCCCGGTGGCGGTGTCGGTCTATGAGGGCAACACGGCCGATGCCAAGACGCTGATGCCCGAGGTCAAAAAGCTCCGGGAGGAGTTCGGTCTCGAGCAGGTGGTGCTGGTCGGGGATCGAGGGATGATCTCGCACAAGGCGATCCAGGAGCTGAAGGAGCTCGAGGGCTTCGGCTGGATCACGGCGCTCAAGAGCGGGCAGATCCGCTCGCTTCTCGAGGGCGAGACGCTGCAGCTCGGGCTGTTTGATGAGCGCAATCTCCTGGAGCTCACTCACCACCCCGATTACCCCGGCGAGCGCCTGGTGGCCTGCCGCAATCCGCAGCTCGCCAAGCTGCGGGCCCACAAGCGCCAGGCGCTGCTTGCGGCAACGCAGAAGGAGCTCGAGAAGGTACGCGAGCGCGTACAGCGCGGCCGGTTGAAAGGCCAGGCCGCGATCGGGCTGCGGGTCGGCCGTGTGCTCAACAAGTACAAGGTCGGCAAGCACTTCGCCCTGGATATCACCGAGAAGAGCTTCAGGTTCCATCTGCTCGATGAGCAGATCGCCGCCGAGGCGGCGCTCGATGGGATCTATGTGATCCGCACCAGCATCCCGAAGAAGCAGATGTCAGCGGCCGATGCGGTCAGGAACTACAAGGCGCTCGCGAACGTCGAGCGCGCCTTCCGCGCGCTGAAGACCGTGGACCTGAAGGTCCGTCCGATCCACCATCGCCTCGAAACGCGCGTGCGCGCGCACATCTTCCTGTGCATGCTGGCCTACTACGTCGAGTGGCACATGCGCGAAGCGTTGCGCCCGGTTCTGTTCTGCGACGAGGCCCAGGAACTCAAGAAGACTCGCGATCCCGTGGCCCCGGCCAAGCGCTCGAAGGCCGCGCTCGAAAAAGCGAGTTCCAAAGTTCTTGCTGACGGCGGCGAGGTCCACAGCTTCCAGACTTTACTGAAGATGCTGAGCACCATCGTGCGCAACCGCTGTCGTGTTCCCGCAAGCGGCCCGAATGCGCCGACCTTCGACGTGGTCACCACGCCGACTGCCGAGCAGCAGCGGGCGTACAAGCTGCTGGAGGCAATCGTACTGTAGACAGAACGGCGCACATGGTTTTTACGAATAACGTCGGATTTTAAATCAGATGTCGTTTGACCGGTCGGGGAACTTCAGTCTAACGGTTCCAGTTCAAGGTGCGTTCGGCCGCCGGTTTCTCGACCGCCGGCGTCCTCCGCCGGAGCGCGGAGACGGCCGCGCCCAACGCCGCCAGACCGCCCCAACGCCAGGCGCCTTCGGCCGCCCACCACGCCCGCCACGCGCGTCCGCCTTCCGCGGCCAAGACCGCCGTCCAATCCGCGCCGTCGGGCACCGACCACGTCAGGGCCGCCAGCGCGAGGAGGACGCCCCCGG
>JAGXAV010000033.1 GCA_018971455.1 Rhodospirillales bacterium | reverse complement strand
CAGCTGAAACCCGACATCGCGCAGCGCGACGGTGTGGCTGCGCCGCAGCATCCCGCCGCCGTGAAAGATCTTCGACAGCCCGCTCACGGTCAGCAGCGGCGGCGCGCCTGGGGCGATGTCGTGCGCCGGCGGGGCGGGCGGGGGCCGGATATGGTCCGTGGCGCCGCTGTACTGGCAGGCGGCGCGATGCTCCTCGCCGTCGAGCGGTGGGTCGATGCTGCGGCAGGTCGCATCGGCCACCGGGCAGCGCGGCGCGAAGCGGCAGCCCTCGATCTGCATCAGCGCGCGCAGCCCCGGCATCTGCTCGGGCAGGGCCAGCAGGGCGCGGCGCGCACTGCCGGCGGGTGGATGCAGCGCCGGGGTGGCGAGTTCCAGGCAGCGCGTGTAGGGGTGCTGGGGGCGGCCGAGCACCGTGCGGGCCGGACCCTCCTCGACCACCGCGCCAGCGTAGAGTACGCAGATATGGTCGCAGATCTGGGCGGCGAGGCGCAGGTCGTGCGTGATGAACAGCACCGCCGTCGCGTCGCGCTGCTGCAGCTCGGCCATCAGCGCCATGACCCGTTGCTGGATCGTGACATCCAGCGCCGTGGTCGGCTCGTCGGCGATGACCAGGCGCGGGTGGCTGGCGAAGGCCATGGCGATCAGCACGCGCTGGCACATGCCGCCGGAGAGCTGGTGCGGATAGCGGCCCAGCAGGGCCTCGGGATCGCGCAGATGCACCGCCTCAAGAGCGGCGATGGCGCGTTGTCGCCGCTCGGCGCGCGGTTCGATGCCGATATGGAGGAAATGCTCGTTCATCTGCGCGCCGATGGTGAGCACGGGATTGAGGGCCGTCAGCGGTTCCTGCGCGATGAAGGCGATATCGCGCCCGAGCAGCCCGCGGCGGCGCTTCGGCGCCATGCCCACGAGGTCCTGGCCGTCGAATGTCAGGCTGCCGCCGGTGACGGCGAAGCCGGCCGGCAGGAGCTGGGCGATGGTGCGCCCGATCATCGACTTGCCGGCCCCGGACTCGCCGACCAGCCCGGTGACGGTGCCGGGCGCGAGCGTCAGGTCGAGCGAGCGGATCACCTTCACGCTCTGCCCCGGCGAGTTCATCGACACGGTCAGGCCGCGGGCGACGAGAAGGCTCATTCCCGCCCCTCGACCATGCGCACGTCCAGGCTGCGCCGCAGCCCGTCGCCCAGCATGTTGAATCCGGCCACGGCGAGAAAGATGGCCAGGACCGGCGCCAACAGGGTCCATGGCGCCTGATAGATCGCCTCGCGCCCGTCGGCGATCATCTGGCCCCAGGCGATCTGATCGGGACTCACGCCGAGGCCGACAAAGGAGAGAATGGCCTCGACGACGATGGCGATCCCCATCTCCAGGGTCAGCAGCGTCACCAGAAGCGGAATCGTCGCCGGCACGATCTCGCGCGTCAACGTCTGCCAGTGCGAGAAGCCGACCAGGCGGGCGGCGGCCACGTAGTCCCGCCTTCGCACCACCAGGACCTCGCTGCGCAGCACGCGGCAGAAGCGTGTCCAGTCCACCAGGATGATGGCGAAGATGACGTTGCGCTCGCCTACGCCGAGCCCGGTCATCAGGATGAGCGAGAGCACGACCGGCGGAAACGACATCCACACATCGACCGCCCGACCGATCAGCCAATCGACCCGGCCGCCGAAATAGCCGGCGAGATAGGCCAGCGCGCTGCCGATCACCATAGCGCCGAAGGAGGCCGCGAGCGCCACCGTGATGGCCACCCGCGCGCCGTAGATCAGCCGTGCCAGAACGTCGCGCCCGAGACTGTCGGTGCCGAGCAGATGCGTGCTGTCGCCCCCCGCCTGCCAGGCCGCCGGTTGCAGCGTTGCCAGAAGATCCTGCGCATTGGGGTCGTGCGGCGCGATCAGCGGCGCCAGCACGCCGCAGATCAGCACGGCGATGGCGAGGCCGAGGCCGACGAGCACACGCGCGGAATGCCACCACCGCCGCATGTCAGCGCGCCCGCAGCCGTGGATTGAGCACCTGGTAGAGCCCGTCCACGACCGAGTTGATGAAGAGCACCACCACGCAATACGTCAAGCCGACGAGCTGGATCACCGGCAGGTCGGCGTTGCGGACCGCATCGACCATGAGATTGCCCATGCCGGGATACGAATAGATCACCTCGATCAGCAGGGAGCCGCCGAACAGGAAGCCGAACTGCACGCCCAACAGCGTCAGCGTTGGCAGGAAGGCGTTCTTGAGGGCGTGGCGCAGCAGGATCCGCGTCTCCGACAGGCCGCGCAGCCGTGCCTGGCGGATATAATCCTCGTGATAGACATCGAGCAGGCTGGCGCGCAGCACGCGCATGACCGGCGTGGAGAAGGCCAGCCCCAGCGCCAGGGCCGGCAGCACCATATGCGCCAGCGCGCTCATCAGAACGTCCATTCGCCCGACCAGCACGGCGTCGAGTAGCAGGAAGCCGGTGACGACCGGGCGGTCGAGGCTGGGGGCGAGCCTTCCGGTGAAGGGCAGCACCGGCAGGAGCACGCCGAAGATGAAGATGAAAAGCAGCGCCCAGATGAACTCCGGCACCGACATCAGCACCGTCGTCGCCGTCTCGGCGACCAGTTCCGCCTTGCGGTCGCGCAGGGCGAACAGCAGCAGGCCGCCGGCGACACCGAGGATGCCGGCCACGAGCATGGCGGCGCCCGTCAGCTCGATGGTGGCCGGCAGCGTCTCGGCCACCAGGCGCAGCGCGTCTCGGCGCAGATGGATCGACTGGCCGAAATCCCCGTGTGCCGCCCGCCCCAGCCAGATCGCGTATTGCACGGGCAAGGGCTTGTTGAGGCCCATCTGGATGCGCGCCTGCTCGATCTCCGCTCGCGTCGCGTTCGGCGGCATCGACATCGCGGCCGGATCGACCGGCAGCACCCGCAGCGCCGTGAAGAGCAGGGCGGAGACCACCAGCAGGATGGGTACGGCGACCAGCAGCCGCCGCGTCAGGCTGGCCAGCAGGCGCATGCTGGCGGGCCTAGCCTCCTAGGACCATTTCATGGTCTGCCCGAGCACCCAGCCATTGCCGTAGCGCGTGTAGGCGAGCGACTTCTTGCGCACCAGCGTCTGCACGCTCTGCAGCAGCGGGATCGAGGCGCCGATCTCCACCGCCTCGCGGTTGAGCTTGCGCCAGCCGGCAATGCGCGCCTTCTCGTCGGCCACGTTGAACATGGCGATGACCTTCGCGCCGAACACCTTGTCCTTCCAGGGCGAGAAGGGCAGCTGCGGATTGAGCAGGTAGCCGGTGTAGATTTCCGGGTCGCCGGTGGCGTTGTCGAAGGAATACAGCGTCGCCTCGGGTAGCTTGTCGCCGCGGTTGAGCTCGAAATACTTGGCGTATTCGATCACCTCCAGCTCGGCATCGAGCCCGACCTTCTTCCACATGGCGACGATGGCCCGCGCGATGTCGTAATCGCTCGGGAACTGGCCATTGGTGGTGGCCATGCGGATCTTTTTCGGCTTGGCCAGGCTGTAGCCGGATTTCGCGAGCAGTGCCTTGGCCTGCGCCGGATCGTAGGGGAATTTGAAGTCGGCCAGATAACCCGGCGTGCCGGGCGTCGCCGGCACCGAGAGGGGCACCGCCGCCCCGCCGTAGAACGCCTTGGAAAGGGCCGCCTTGTCGATGGCATGGTGGGCGGCGAGGCGGACATTCTGGTCCGAGAAGCCCTCGTCGTTGCGAATCTGCAGAAGAATGACGCGGGTGATCGGGTTCAGTTCGCCGGCCAGGTTCGGCATCGCCTTCAGCCGGGTCACCTCGCGCACCGGCACGCTGATGGTGAGGTCGATCTGGCCGGATTGGATCGCCGCGACCCGGGCCGATGGGTCCTTGATGATCTCGATGGTCACGCGCTTCAGCGCCGGCTTGGGGCCCCAATAGGCGTCGTTGCGCTCCAGCACGATGCGCGCGTTCATCTCGTATTCCGCGAGCTTGTACGGCCCGGTACCGACCGGCTTGGCGCGGAACCCGTCCGCGCCGACATGCTCGAGATAGGTCTTCGGCACCACGAAGCTGCCGAGGAAGGCGAGCCATACCGGTGCCGTGGGGGCCGGACTGCTGAAGCGCATGATGGCGGTGGTGGGCGAGGGCGTCTCGATGTCGGTGACCTTGCGCCAGGAACGGCCGATGTCGAGCTTCGGGTCGGCCTTGATGCGCTCGAAGAAGGTGTAGCGGAAATCCGCGCTCGTCATCTTGTCGCCGTTATGGAAGGTCACGTCGTCGCGCAGCGTGACGGCGAGGCTGCGCCCGTCCGGCGCGAGCTGCCATTTGGTGATCAGATGCGGAACCAGCTGGAGCGTCGGGCTCTGATCGAGCGGTTGGTCGAACACCATCTTGAAGATGCCCTGGGCATCCGGCGCGAAGCGCTGATCGGGGTCCCAACTCGGCACGTCGCTCGGCCAGCCAATGGTCACGTGGTCGCTGCCGGCGGCCTGCGCCTGGTTGATCTGGCTCAACACGGGCGCGGCGGCGAGGGCCGCCTGCAACAATCCCCTGCGTGAAACTCCGGTCATGGCTCGGCTCCCTCGGTGGATGCGAAAAATAGTTTAAGGCTCAAATATCGCCCGTGTGAACCCGAAATCGCAGCGCGCTTGCCCGAACTTCGCGGCGCGGCAAAACTTGGCGCGAGGATGGCTTCCACCGTTGACAGGATAAATGTTTAAGCTTCAACTAAATCCAGGCCGGCAAGGGGTGATGGCTCGATGAAGACGGCGCCGTGTCCGGATCGCGCGGGTGGGCCGCATGGCTGAGCGTTCCTTCGCGCGCGAGGTCGAGGATCTTCGCCTCGGCGCGGGCGACGAGTTCCGCGGCGAGGGCATCCTCGCCGTGACCAAGGCGCTGCTGCAATCGGGCGTCGGCTACGTCGCCGGCTATCAGGGCGCGCCGATCTCGCATCTGATGGACGTGCTGTCCGATGCGCAGGGCATTCTCGGCGAGCTCGGCGTGCATTTCGAGACCAGCGCCAGCGAGGCGGCGGCGGCGGCCACGCTCGCCGCCTCGGTGATGTATCCCATCCGCGGCGCGGTCACCTGGAAATCCACCGCCGGCACCAATGTGGCAAGCGATGCGCTTGCGAATCTCGCCTCCGGCGGAGTCACCGGCGGCGCGCTGATCGTCATCGGCGAGGATTATGGCGAGGGCTCCTCGATCATGCAGGAGCGCACCCACGCATTCGCCATGAAATCGCAGATCTGGCTGCTCGACCCGCGGCCGAACCTGCCCAGCATCGTCGCCGCCGTCGAGCATGGCTTCGCGCTGTCGGAGGCGAGCAACACCCCGGTGATGCTGGAGCTGCGCATCCGCGCCTGCCATGTGCATGGCAGCTTCGTCGCCAAGGACAATGTGCCGCCGCCCTTCACGCTGCGCCAGGCGTTGGACTCGCCGGTGCGCGATGTCAGCCGCATCGTGCTGCCGCCGGCCTCGTTCATCCATGAGCAGGAAAAGATCCACAAGCGCTGGCCGGCGGCGGTGCGCTATATCCAGGAGCACGGGCTGAACGAGACCATGCCCGGCGACGTGGAAGAGCTCGGCATCGTCCTGCAGGGCGGCATGTACAACGGTGTAATGCGCGCCCTGCACCTGCTCGGGCTTGCCGATATATGGGGCAATTCCCGCATTCCGCTGCATGTGCTGAACGTGACCTACCCGCTGGTCGATGCCGATCTCGCGGCGTTCTGCGCCGGCAAGCGGGCCGTGCTGGTCGTCGAGGAAGGGCAGCCGGCCTATATCGAGCCGGCCCTGCACGCGATTCTGCGCAAGGCCGACATCGCCACCCGGCTGAACGGCAAGGATTTCCTGCCCCTGGCCGGAGAATATACGGCCCAGGTCCTGGCCGCCGGGCTGCGGCAATTCCTTGCGGCCCAGATGCCGAGCCTGCTGGAGGGTGCTGCGCCGGCTCCCGCCCCGGCGCCGCAAATCCAGGCGCTCGCGCCCGTCGTGCCGCCGCGCCCGCCGAGCTTCTGCACCGGCTGCCCGGAGCGGCCGATTTTCGCCGCGCTCAAGCTGGTGCAGGAGGAGCTGGGCCAGCACCATGTCGCCGGCGATATCGGCTGCCACCTGTTCGCATTGAACGAGCCGTTCAATATCGGCGCCACCACCATGGGCTACGGGCTCGGCGCGTCCTCGGCCTCCGCCCTTCAGGTGAAGGCCGGCAAGCGCGCGATCTCCGTGATGGGCGATGGCGGATTCTGGCACAACGGCCTGGCCACCGGCATCAGCAACGCGGTGTTCAACAAGCATGACAGCGTCGTGCTCCTGGTGGACAATCACTATTCCGCGGCCACGGGCGGGCAGGATATTCCCTCCTCGCGCGCATCGAATCAGAGCCGCAGCACGCAACACCCGATCGAGGCCGCGGTCCGGGGGGTCGGCGCGGAGTGGGTGCGCCGGGTCGATCACACCTACTCGGTCGCCAGGATGCGCGACACGCTGCGGGAGGCGCTGACCACCGAGGCGCCGGGCCCCAAGATCGTCATCGCCGCCTCCGAATGCATGCTCAACCGCCAGCGCCGCGAGCGGCCGCTGTTCAATGCGGCGGTGAAGCGCGGCGCGCGCATGGTCAAGCCGCGTTTCGGTGTCGATGAGGATATCTGCACGGGCGATCATGCCTGCATCCGCCTGTCCGGCTGCCCGTCCCTTTCGGTGAAGGATTCGGGTGATCCGCTCAAGGAAGACCCGGTGGCCGCCATCGACAATTCTTGCGTCGGCTGCGGCAATTGCGGAGAAGTGGCGGAGGCCGCCGTGCTCTGCCCCTCCTTCTACCGGGCGGACATCGTGCACAATCCCGGACGCTGGGAGCGCGCCATGGCTCGGCTGCGGGCGCGGGTGATCGGCGCCCTGCAACGCCGGCGCGACGCCGGCCGCCTTGCCCTGGTGTGACATGAGCCAGGTCACCACGGGGCTCGACGAGCCGATCAGTGTCGCCATCGTGGCGATGGGGGGGCAGGGCGGCGGCGTTCTGGCTGACTGGATCGTCGCCATGGCCGAGCAGGCGGGTTGGGTCGCGCAGGCCACCTCGGTGCCGGGTGTCGCGCAACGCACCGGCGCCACCATCTATTATGTCGAGATGGTGCAGGGGCGGGCCGGTTCCTGGCCGGTGCTCTCGCTCATGCCGGTGCCGGGCCATGTCGATATCGTCATTGCCGCCGAGTTGATGGAGGCCGGGCGCGCCATTCAGCGCGGCCTGGTATCGCCGGAACGCACCACGCTGGTCGCCTCCACGCATCGCTCCTATTCGATGCTCGAGAAGGCGCGGGCGGGCGATGGGCGCGCACCCTCGGCGCCGGTTCTGGAGACGGCGCGCGCGCTTTCGCACCAGCTTGTCGCGGCCGATATGCAGGCGATCGCCGAAGGCGCCGGCAGCGTCATCTCGGCCGCCCTGTTCGGCGGGCTGGCCGCATCCGGCCGGCTGCCCTTCGGCCGCGATGCGTTTGAAGCGACGATTCGCGCCAGCGGCGTCGGCGTGGCGGCGAGCCTGCGTGCCTTCTCCACCGCCTTCGAGGCGAGCCTCGCCGCGCCTGCGCCGCTGCCCGCCGCCGCCGAGCCGGCACGCCCGGCCATGCAGGGCGGCAGCAAGCGCGAGAGGGCTGTGGTGGAGCAGGCGCTGGCGCGCGTCGCGGCGCAGTTTCCTCCCGACGCCCAGCCCATGCTGCATCATGGCCTGCGGCGGCTCGTCGATTACCAGGATGGCGCCTACGCGCTGGAATATCTCGACCGCGTGGCCCGTTTCGCCGCCCGCGACGGCCTGCCCGCACATGCGCTGATAATCGAGGCGGCACGCCAGATCGCGGTGGCGATGTCCTATGACGACGTGATCCGCGTCGCCGACCTCAAGACCCGCGCCACGCGCACCGCGCGCGTGCATGCGGATATTCTTGCCGCGGCCGACCAGGTGGTTGAGACCACCGAATTCATGCACCCGCGCGTCGCCGAAATCTGCGCGACCCTCCCGGCCGCGATGGGGGGATGGATCGAGGGTTCGCCCGCCCTGTCGGGGTTGGTGCGCCGGCTTTTCGAGAAGCCACGCCGCGTGCGCACGTCGCGTCTGTGGGGCTTCCTCCAGCTCTATCTGGTGGCCGGGTTGCGGCCGTGGCGCCGGCGCCTGCTGCGCCACCAGCGGGAGCAGGCCCATATCGAAGGCTGGCTCACGCTGGCCCTGGCGCAGAATGATCCGGCCCTGACCTTGGAAATCCTGAAATGCCGCCGGCTGGTCAAGGGCTACAGTGACACCCATGCCCGCGGCGAGAGCCGGTTCGACCGCGTGCTCGCCGCCCTGTCGCTCCTGGCCGGACGGCCGGATGCGGCGGAGTGGGTCCGACGCCTGCGCGAGGCGGCATTGGCCGATGAGACCGGCCGCGCGCTCGATGGCGCGCTGGCCACCGTGGCGAGCCTGTAGGGAGGGGCGGATGACATTCTATCACGGCGATCTTCAGGCCGTCCGCGACCTGGTGCGCGAGGGCGAGGTGCATCGCGACGTCTACACCGATCCCGATGTGTTCGCCTACGAGATGGAGCATGTCTTCGCGAATACCTGGGTCTATGTCGGCCACGCCAGCCAGATTCCGAAGACCGCGGATTTCGTGACCACCACCATCGGCATCAAGCCCGTCGTCATGGTTCGCCATTCCGACGGCAGCATTCGCGTGCTGCATAACCGGTGCCCGCACAAGGGCACCCGCGTCGCCAACGAGGCGTGCGGCAATGCCGGGCGTTTTTTCCGCTGCCCCTATCATGCCTGGAGCTTTCGCACCGACGGCAGCATCGCCGCCATTCCCCTGCCACAGGGGTACGAAGGGACCGGATTCGAGACGAGTCGGGCGGCCGAGGGCATGGCGGCGGTCGGCGCCGTGCACGTCTATCGCGATTTCGTCTTCGCCCGCCTGCACCCGCGTGGAATCGGCTTCACGGAGTTTTTCGGCGAGAGCCTGTCGAGCATCGACAACATGATCGACCGTTCGCCGGTTGGAAAACTCGAAATCGCCGGCGGCGTGCTACGCTATGTGCACCGATGCAACTGGAAGATGCTGGTCGAGAATCTCACCGACACCTGCCACCCCATGGTCGCGCATGAAAGCTCGGCCGGCACCGCGGTTGCCGTGTGGAAGCAGCAGCCGGAGGGCACGCCGCGCCATCCGGCGGTGGAGATCTTTGCGCCGTTCGTCTCGCCCTATCAATTCTACGAGGGCATGGGCATTCGCGTCTGGCCCAACGGCCATGGCCATACCGGCGTGTCCCATTCGATCCATTCCGATTATTCGGCGATCCCCGGCTATTTCGAGCAGATGGTCGCCGCCTATGGGGAGGAGCGGGCGCGCGAGATCCTCGGCACCAACCGGCACAACACGGTCTATTTCCCCAATCTGACGGTGAAGGGACCGATCCAGGCCATGCGCATCTTCAAGCCGATCGCGGCCGATCGCACCATGGTGGAGTCCTGGACCTTCCGCCTGGTCGGCGCGCCGGACCAGCTGCTGGCCCGCACACTGATGTACAGCCGCCTGGTCAACGCGCCGACCTCGCCAGTCGGCCATGACGATCTCGAAATGTACGAGCGTGCGCAGGACAGCCTGCACAGCGATGCCAATCCGTGGGTGAACATGCAGCGCCTCTACGATCCGCAGGAAGCCGGGATTGCCACCGCGACCGCCAACGGCACGACGGAGTGGCAGATGCGCAACCAGTTCCGCGCGTGGCGGCATTTCATGGCGGCCGTTCCATGATCGCGGACGCGGAGGCGATCGGTTTCGTGCTGCACGAGGCGCGGCTCATCGACGAGCAGCGCTTCGACGAGTGGCTCGATCTGTTCACGGCGGATGGGCATTACTGGATGCCGCTGGAGCCTGACCAGGCCGATCCGGTGCTGCACAACTCGCTGTTCTACGATGATCTTCTTCTGCTTCGAATCCGTGTCGAGCGGCTGAAGGGGGCGAAGACCTATAGCCAGAAGCCGAAGAGCCGGTGCCATCATCTGCTGCAACAGCCGATGGTGGAGAACCGCACCTCCGAAGGCTGCGTGACCTGGACCGCGTTCCATTACCTCGAGACGCGGATGGGCGAGCAGGCATTCTTCGCCGGTTGGAGCCGCCATCACCTGGTGCGCCAGGAAGGCCGGCTGCGGATGCATCTCAAGCGAGTCGATCTGGTGAATGCCGACAGCGCGTTCGGCTCCATCCAGCTGTTCATGTAAGCCCCGCGATGCACCCCACCATCCACGCCACCTTCGCCGAAGCGGCCCGCGCCTGGCCCGATCATGCCTGCATGGCCGTGCTGGAGGAGACGGCGGAGCTCTATGGCATTTCCGCCGGCGAGATCACCTACGCGGCGGCCGCGATGGCGATCGGGCGCCTGACCGATGCCTACCGCGCGGCGGGTTATGGCATCGGTCATCGCGTCGGGCTGCTGCTTGAGAACCGTCCCGATTTCATTCTGCACTGGTTTGCGCTGAACGGCCTCGGCGCCGCCGTGGTGCCGATCAATCCTGATCTGCGCGCGGCCGAACTGGAATATCTCGTGACACATTCGGAGATCGTCCTGGCGGTGGCCATTCCCGCCCGCCAGGCGAGCCTGCGCGATGCCGCCGCGGCGCGCGGCGCCGATCTGGCCGTGATCGGGCCGGATGCTCCGCCGCCACCGGCCGCGAGGCCGGCCACCGTCCAGGCAGGGGAGATGGGCAGCGAAGCGGCGCTGCTCTACACCTCGGGCACCACCGGCCTGCCGAAGGGCTGCATCGTCTCCAATTTCTGGTTCCTGCGCTGTGGGCAGTGGTACCTG
>JAGXAV010000032.1 GCA_018971455.1 Rhodospirillales bacterium | reverse complement strand
GGCAGCTCCCACGCCCAGTAGCCGATGATGCGCCGCCCGCGCACCGTGCCGCGCGGCAGGCGCATCAGCGCCCCGGGCAGCGTGGGGGCGTTGACATGCACCAGCAGGGGGGCGCCCGCCGGCGGTGGCGCGATCTGCCGAAGCCCGGCCGTGCCTCCGGGCAGCCGGTCGCCGACATCGAGGCCCCAATTGGGCACGCCCATGCCGTCCAGCGCCGTCCGCATCAGCCGCGCCGCCTCGCCGAGGCCGGAGGCGCGCGACAACTCCCCGACCACGGCGATGCCGCCGCGCGCCAGCGGCGCCGGCCGGGTCGGGCGCGGCGCCAGGGCCGCCGTCGCCTGGGCGAACAGCAGGCGGCGGCGCTCGGCCGGCAAGGTGCGCCACAGACGGTGGAGGGGCGAGAGCTTCGCGGGGGCGGCAGGCGGCATGGCGTTCATTGCGCCCGACCCTGCCGGGAGCCCGCGTGATCGGCAAGGGGGAAGGATCGCAGGGCATCAACCGTTCAGGTGGCAGGCGCTGCGGTGGCCCGGCGCGACCTCGCGCAGCGGCGGCGCCACGTCGCGGCACACCGCCATGGCATGGGCGCAGCGCGGGTGGAAGTGGCAGCCCGCCGGCGGCGCGAGTGGGCTTGGCAGCTCGCCCTTGATGGCCGAGAAGCGACGCTTGCGCGCCTCGATGCGCGGCACCTCGGAGAGCAGCGCCTGGGTGTAGGGGTGGTTCGGGCGGGCAAAAATCTCCGCCACCGCCGCCTGCTCCACGATGCGGCCGAGATACATGATGGCGACGCGATCGGAGAGGTGCTCGACGACGCCGAGATCGTGGCTGATGAACAAATAGGTCAGGCCCAGCTCGGCGCGCAGATCCATGAACAGGTTGAGGATCTGCGCCTGGATCGACACATCCAGCGCCGCGACCGCCTCGTCGCACACCAGCATGCTCGGCTGCACGGCAAGGGCGCGGGCAATGCCGATGCGCTGGCGCTGGCCGCCACTGAACTGGTGCGGATAGCGGCGCTTGTCGGCCGGGTCGAGCCCGGCGCGGCGCAACTGGGCATCGACATAGGCCGCGAGCCCCGCCCGTTCGACCTTGCCATGCACCAGCGGCGCCTCGCCAACGATGGCATCGACGCGCAGCCGTGGATTGAGACTGGCGTACGGATCCTGGAAGATCATCTGCACCGCCAGCCGCGCGGCGCGCAGCGCCTCCGGCGCCAATCCTGCGCGATCCTGGCCCTGCCACAGCACCGCGCCCGAGCTCGGCGGCAGAATGCCCGCCACCATGCGCCCGAGTGTTGATTTCCCGCAGCCGGACTCACCCACCAGCCCGACCACCTCGCCCGGCGCGATGTCGAGATCGACACCATCGACGGCGCGCACGATCTCGGGACAAGCGCCCGCACCGAATGCCCGCGACACGCGCCGGGCCAGCCGCCCGGCCGCATCCTGGTGGCGCCCGAACTGGCGGGAGACGGCGCGCAGGGAAATCATCGCCTCGCTCATGCCACCACCTCGAGCTGCGGATGGAAGCAGCGCAGCACGTGGCCGGCGGCGATCTCCGTGGCCGGCGGATCCGACGCGCAGGCGGCATCGGCCCGGGCGCAGCGGCCGCGAAACGCGCAGCCGGCGGGCAGGTTGAGCAGGCTCGGCGTGAGGCCCGGAATCTGGCGCAGCCGCGCCCCGCGCCGGTTGCGGCTCGGCACGCTGCCGATCAGCCCGTGCGTGTAGGGGTGCAGCGGCCGATCCAGCACATCACCGACGCTGCCGGTCTCGACGATGCGCCCGGCATACATCACCGCAATGGCGTCGGCGAGGCCGGCGACCACCGAGAGATCATGGGTGATCCAGATCATCGCCGTGCCATGCTCGCGCGACAGCGTCTGCATCTCGGCCAGGATCTGCGCCTGGATGGTGACATCCAGCGCCGTCGTCGGTTCGTCGGCGATGATCAGGTCGGGCCGGTGCAGGAGCGCGATGGCGATCGCCACGCGCTGGCGCATGCCGCCGGAGAACTGGTGCGGATAGGCCGAAAGCCGTTCCTCCGGGCTCGCAATGCCCACCATGCCCAGCGCATCGCGCGCCCGCGTCCGCGCCTCCGCGTGCGAGACCCTGGCATGCGCCCGCACCGTCTCGATCATCTGCGTGTCGATGCGCAGGACCGGGTTCAGCGTCATCATCGGGTCCTGGAAGATCATGGCGATGCGGTTGCCGCGCAGGCGGCGCAGCTCCCGCTCCTCCAGCGCCACCAGATCGACGCCATGGAACAGCACCCGCCCGGCGGCGATGCGCCCGGGCGGATCGATCAGCCCGAGGATCGAAAAGCCGGTGACCGACTTGCCGGAGCCCGATTCGCCGACCAGCCCGAGCACCTGCCCGCGCGCGACGCTGAAGGAGATGTCGTCGACCGCCCGCACGATCCCGGCGCGCGTGGTGAAATGCGTGCTGAGGCCGCGCACGTCGAGGACCGTGGTCATGTCAGCGCTGCTGGCGCGGGTTGAGAACATCGCGCAACTGGTCGCCGACGAGGTTGATCGCCATGATGGTGAGCAGCAGCGCGAGGCCCGGATAGAAGCTGATCCAGTACTGCCCGGAGAGCATGTACTGGTAGCCGTTGGCGATCAGCAGCCCGAGCGAGGGTTCGGTGATCGGCACGCCGAGGCCGAGGAAGCTCAGCGTCGCCTCCAGCGTGATGGCACGTGCGATCTGGATGGTGCCGATCACGATCAGCGGCGGCAGGCAGTTGGGCAGCAAATGGCGAAACAACACGCGCCAGCGCGGCAGGGCGAGACACTCCGCGGCCTCGATGTATTCACGCCGGCGCTCCACCAGCGCCGCGCCGCGCGCGGTGCGCGCATAGCGCGCCCACTCCACCAGCACCAGCGCGATCATCACGTTGCCGATGCCCTTGCCGAGAAAGGCGAGGATCATCAATGCCACCAGGATGGCGGGGAAGGAGAGCTGCAGATCGACCAGGCGCATGATGGCGGTCTCGACCCGCCCCCCGGCATAGGCGGCGACCAGCCCCAGCGTCGAGCCGACCACGCCGGCGATCAGCGCCGAGCCGATGCCGACGATCAGCGAGATCCGCAACCCGTAGATGATGCCGGACAGCATGTCCCGCCCCTGGTCGTCGGTGCCGAGCCAGTAGGTCATGCCCGCCGCGGATGAGGCCCCCGGCGGCAGGCGGCCATCCATGATGTCGAGCTGGGCGAGATCGTAGGGATTCTGCGGCGTGATCCAGGGCGCGAAGATAGCCGCGAGCGCGATCAGCAGCACCACGACGAGGGCGCCGACCGCGAGCCTGTTGGACGTGAAATCCCGCACGAACCGCTGCAGCGGCGTCTCCGGCGCGGCCGGCGCGATCTCCGCCATTCCACTCACCCCCGGTCCTCCAGCCGTACCCGCGGATCGAGGAAGGTGTAGAGCAGATCAACCACGAGATTGATCGCCACGAACATCAGCACGATGATCATCAGGTAGGCGACGATCACGGGCCGATCGAGCACATTGATGCTGTCGATGATCAGCTTGCCCATGCCCGGCCAGGCAAAGATGCTCTCGGTGACGACGGAGAAGGCGATGGTGCCGCCGAACTCCAGCCCCAGCACGGTCACCACCGGGATCATGATGTTCTTCATCACGTGCACGCCCACCACGCGCGCCGGGCGGAGGCCCTTGGCGCGAGCGAAACGCACGTAGTCGAGCGGCAGCGTCTCGCGCACGCCGCTGCGCACCAGGCGCAGCACAAGGGCGATGTTGCCAAGCGCCAGATTGAAGGCCGGCATCGCCAGGTGCGCGAGCCCGTCGCGCGTCAGGAACGACCAGCGTATGCCGAACAGCAGCGCGGTCTGTCCCCGCCCGGTGCTCGGCAGCCAGCCGAGCCTGACCGCGAACAGCATGATCAGCATCAGCCCGACCCAGAAGGTGGGCAGCGAAAAGCCGAGGATGCTGCCGGCCATCGCCGAACGGCCCAACAGGCTGTTCGGATAGAGCCCGGCATAGAGGCCGAGCGGAATGCCGATGACGATGGCCAGCAAGACCGCGCTCACCGCCAGTTCCAGCGTCGCCGGCAGCCGCTCGCCAATGAGTTGTAGCGCCGGCTCGTGAAAGACGAAGCTGCGGCCGAGATCGCCGTGCAGCATGCCCCACAGGAACAGCGCGTATTGCCGCCACAGGGGCTGGTCGAGGCCGAGTGCCGCGATCGCGCGCGCCCGGTCGGCCTGGTCCGCCTCCGGCGAGATCAGGATATCGATCGGGTTGCCGATGACGTGCAGGCCGATGAACAGAATGACCGTCATCGCCAGCACGACAAAGGCGGCCTGCACCAGCCGGCGCAGCAGCCAGGCAGTCACGTACCCGCCCCGATGCGCGCGCTACTTGGCAGGGTGCACCTCCTGGGCGCGTGAGGTCTCATCGGCCCGCGCGGCATAGGTCAGGCCCGCGCGCATCGCCCAGATGTTCTTCTGGTTGTGCAGCGGAATGAAGGCGACATCGTCCATCGCCAACGTCGTCGCCTGCTGGAGCAGCTTCTCCCGCGCGGCATCGTCGGCAGTGGCGAGTGCCGTGGTCAGCAGCTCATCCACTTTCGGGTTGGAATAGAAGCCGCGATTGACCGCGCCCCACCCTTTCGCCGGCGTGCGGGTGGCGATCAGCGAGCGCAGCGGGTTCGAGGCCTCGCCGCTGGATGTGCCCCAGCCGAGCAGGAAGGCCGAAAACGCACCCTTGTTGGCCTGGCCGATGAAGCTGGGCCAGGTGATGGCATTCACCGCGGTCTGCACGCCGATGCGCGACCACATCTGCCCCACGGCCTGGATGATCTTGCCGTCATTGACGTAGCGATCATTGGGCCCATCAAGCTCGATACGAAATCCCTTCGGATAGCCCGCAGCCGCGAGCAGCTGCCGGGCCTTGGCCGGATCGTAGGCCGGCGGGTTGAGGCCCGGCACGTAGCTGAAGCTGCCCTTGGGCAGGAACTGCCCCGAGGGAATCGCCGCCCCCTGCATGATGCGATCGACGATCGCGTTCCGGTTGATCGCCATGGACAGCGCTTGGCGCACCCGCAGATCGGTCAGCGGATTGTGGTCGAGCTTCTCGCCGTTCGGGCCGGTGACATGCGGCGTCATCCCGCGATGATCGAGCCACAGGAAGATGATCCGCAGCGACACCGTCTCGGCCAGATGCAGTTTCTTGTCGTGCGACAGGCGCGCCACATCGGTGGTCGGCACGGCCTCGATGAAATCAACGTCGCCCGAGAGCAGGGCCGCGGTGCGCGCCGCGTCATTGGGGATCATCCGATAGGACACGTGCTGCCAGTCCGGCTTCGGTCCCCAATAGTTGTCATTGCGGTCCATCTCGATGCGGTCGCCGGATTTGTAGGAGACGAAGCGGAACGGCCCGGTGCCGATCGCATCCTTGCCGCTGTTGAAATCCTCGGTGGCGGGATCGGCGCCCAGCGTATGGGGAATGATGTAGACCTGCGTCAGGTCGATCGGCAGCAGCGGATAGACCTGCTTGGTGTGCAGGCGGATGGTGTGCGGGTCCACCACCTCCACGCTGCTGATCGCCTTGGTGTAGATGGCATAGCTGCCCGGGCTGTTCTTCACCCGAGGAATACGGTCGATCGTGTAGGCGACGTCCGCGGCGGTGAAATCCTCGCCATTGTGAAACTTCACGCCGGGGCGGAGATGGAACTCCCAAACGGTGTTGTCCACCAGCTTCCAGGACAGCGCCAGGCGCGGAATCGGACGCGACGCGGCATCCATGTCCACCAGGGGCTCATAGATATGCGCATCGAGCGACACGTTGGGGCTGTACGTATGATAGTGCGGATCGATGCTCGTCACCGGCGCGCTGGCGCCGACGCGCAGCGTCTGCGCCCGGGCAGCGGGCGGAAGGGTCAGGGCGGCAAGGGCAGCGCCCAGAATCACCATGCGGCAGGTCGGAAACATCACATCCTCCAAACGAACAGCGGCGCGGTCAGGCGGCGAGGCTCAACTCCTGGCGCACTAGCCCGACCCAGTAGGCGGCGCCGAGCGGGATGATGTCGTCATTGAAATTGTAGTGCGGCGTGTGGACGTTGTGATAGCTGCCGTCCTCGGCCACGCCGTTTCCCAGGAAGATGAAGGCGCCGGGCCGCGCCTCGAGCATGAAGGCGAAATCCTCGCCGCCGGTGACCGGCGTGGTGTTGGATTCGACCTGCGCCGCCCCCACCAGGCGCTGCGCCGCGGCCACCGCGACATCGACCTGTTCATCGTGGTTGACCAGCGGCGTGGTCACCCAGTCCAGCACGATTTCTGCCGTGCAGCCCTGCGCCCCCGCCAGGGCATGGGCCATCTCGGTCATGCGCCGGTCGATCAGATCACACACCGCCTTGTTGAAGCACCGCATGGTGCCGGTCACCACCACCTCGGACGGCATCACGTTGGGCGAGACGAGCGCGCCGGCGTTGATATGCCCGACGCTGATGACCGCCGGCTCCATCGGCGGCACGTTGCGCCCGACAATGCTCTGAGTCGCCAGAATGAAATGCGCGAGCGCCACGGTGGCATCGGTGGCACGATGCGGCGCCGCCCCGCCATGCCCGCCCGTGCCCTTGAACGTGACGCGCCACATCCCCGCGCCGGCCATCATCGGCCCCTTGCGGATGGCGAATTTGCCGACCGGAATTCCCGGCATGTTGTGCATGCCATAGACCGCATCGCAGGGAAACCGCTCGAACAGGCCATCCTTCAGCATCGCCACGGCGCCGCCACGGCCCTCCTCGGCCGGCTGAAAGATGAGCTGCACGGTGCCGCTGAAATCGCGATGCTCGGCGAGGTGGCGCGCGGCACCGAGCAGCATGGTGGTGTGCCCGTCATGCCCGCAGGCGTGCATCGTGCCCTCGCTGGTCGAGGCATAGGCAAGGCCGGTCTGCTCGCGTATGGCCAGCGCATCCATGTCGGCGCGCAGGCCGATGGCCCGCTGGCCCGGCAGCTTCCCGCGAATGGTGCCGACGACGCCGAAGCGGCCGACTCCCTCGGTGACGTCGATCCCCCATTCGCGCAGCTTGGCCGCCACCAGTGCCGCGGTGCGCGTCTCCTCCATGCCGAGCTCGGGATGGGCATGGATGTCGCGCCGGATGGCGGTCAGTTCCTCATGATGGAGGGAAATGGCGGCGAGCGTCTCGGCGTCGGTCATCGTGTTTCTCCGGGGGCGATGCGGCCGCTATCTGGGCACGAGCGCCGTTCCAGGGCAACATCGGCCGGCGACACTGGCCGGCGACACTGGCTGGCGGCACTGGCTGGCGGCATCGCGGGCCGGCGGGTCGGCGCCCCTCACCCTCCGGCGGCGCGGAAGCCGCCGACGCCCCGCTCGATGGCTGTGACATGGTGCGGCTGGAACTCGGCGGCATTCCGCAGGCCGCAGGAATGGGCGATGATCTCCACCTCTTCGCGCAGCTGCGCGGCGTAATGGGCCACGCGCACCGATTTGTCGGCGGGGTCGAGCCCCTTGATCAGCCGCGGATCGACGGCGGTAACCCCGGTTGGGCATTTGCCGCTGCCGCATTTCATCGCCTGGATGCACCCTAGCGAGAACATGAAGCCGCGCGCGCTGGAAACGAAATCCGCCCCCATGCACAGCGCCCACGCCACCTTGTCCGGCGTAACCAGCTTGCCAGAGGCGATGATGCGCACCCGCTCGCCCAGCCCATGCCGCGCCCGCGCATCGACCACCATCGGCAGCGCCTGGGTGATCGGCAGGCCGACATAGTCGGCCAGCGGGGCCGGCGCGGCCCCGGTGCCCCCCTCGCCACCGTCGATCTGAACATAATCCGGACAGCCCTCGGGGTGGGCCACGCAATCGGCGAACCACTGGTCGAGAAACTCCGGCTGGCCGGCCACGAACTTCACCCCCACCGGCTTGCCGGTCACGCCGCGCACCCGGGCGACGAAGGCGCCAAGCTCGCGCACCGTGCCGATATCCTTGTGACGGTTCGGACTGATGCTGTCCTGCCCCAGGGGAATGCCGCGAATGGCGGCGATCTCGGCATTCACCTTGGCCGCCGGCAGAATGCCGCCCTTGCCCGGCTTGGCGCCCTGGGCGAGCTTCACCTCGAAGGCGCGAACCTGCGCATGGGCGGCGATCGCGCGCAGGCGTTCCTCCGACAGATTGCCCTCCTGGTCGCGCACGCCGTATTTCGCCGTGCCCATCTGCATGATCACGTCGCAACCGCCGTCGAGATGGTATTTGGCAAGCCCGCCCTCACCGGTCGCCATCCAGATGCCCGCCCGCTTGGCGCCCCGCGACAGCGCGGTCACCGCGGCATGGCTCAGCGCGCCATAGCTCATGCCGCTGATGTTGAAGAAACTCGCCGCCATGAAGGGCGTGCGGCAGGCGCCGGGCCCCTCGGTGACGCCGATCTGCTTGCCCGGCCAGACCGTCTTCTCCTCATCGAGCACCGGAAACGGCGCGTTGCGGAACACGAAGGCCGGGGAATTGGCGCTGCCGAAGCTGACCAGGTTCGAGACGCCCTTGGCCGAGCGATAGATCCACGAGCGCTCCAGCCGGTTGAACGGCCGCTCCACCCAGTCCGGCAGATACTGGTACTGGCGCATGTATTCGCCGAAATTTTCCGAGAAATAGCGAAAATGCCCGATCACCGGAAAGTTCCGCAGAATGGTGTGCCTGGTCTGACGCACATCGTGCAAATAAACCGCGCCCGCCAGACCGGCGAGCAGCAGCAGCACCAGCAGCAACGTTTCCATGGCGCGTCCCCTCTGTTGGCCCGGACACCATGATAGCCTGCCGGGGTTACGCGGCCGTGAAGCCTTTGAATTTTCTAATGCCAGAATATATAGAGGCCGAGTTGCCGGCATCCGGCCGAACGGAGGCGACCATGCTGCCCGACGTCAGCGCCTTCTTCGACGACGCGACGCAGACCGTGACCTACCTCGTGGTCGATCCCTCAACCCGCGCCGCCGCGATCATCGACCCGGTTCTGGATTACGATCCGGCCTCGGGCCGCACCAGCACAGCCAGTGACCAGCGCCTGCTCGCCGCGGTGCAGCAAGGCGGGCTCACCGTCGAATGGCTGCTCGAAACCCACGTCCATGCCGACCACCTCTCCGGCGCGCCCTGGCTCAAGCAGCATGTCGGCGGGCGGATCGCCATCGGTGAGCATATCCGCGAGGTGCAGAAGGTATTCGCCGCCCTGTTCAATGCCGAGCCCTCCTTCATCACCGACGGGCGGCAGTTCGACCATCTCTTCGCCGATGGCGAGACCTTCCGCCTCGGCGCCATCGAGGGCCGCGCCCTGCACACACCCGGCCACACGCCGGCCTGCATGACCTACCTGATCGGCGATGCCGCCTTTGTCGGCGACACGCTGTTCATGCCCGATTTCGGCACCGCGCGCGCCGATTTCCCGGGCGGCGACGCCGCTGCCCTTTACCGCTCGATCCAGCGCATCTTCACCCTGCCCGACGCTACGCGCGTCTTCACCGCGCACGACTACAAGGCGCCGGGACGCGACACCTATGCCTGGGAGAGCACCATCGCCGAGCAGCGCGCCCACAACGTGCATGCCCACGCCGGCGTCACCGAGGCCGAGTTCGTGGCGCTGCGCACCGCGCGCGACGCGACGCTGGGCATGCCGCGGCTGATCCTGCCCTCGGTGCAGATCAACATGCGCGCCGGCGAGCGCCCGCCGCCCGAAGCGAACGGCACCTCCTACCTGAAGATCCCGCTCGACAAGCTGTAATCGGCTACAGCGCCCGGCCAGGATATTCCGGCGGGGCGAGGAACGGGTACGGGCCCGGCGCCGGCTCGACATAGGCGGTGTGCGAGACGATCGCGCCGTCCGGCCCCTCGTCGGGGAGCCAGATATGCACATCGAACGCCGCTGGCTCGAGGTTCCACTGGTTGGGCTGGTCGCTGTGCAGGGTCAGTTCGACCTGATGGGCCACGCTCGGCGCGATCGAGGCGATGGTGCGGCCGAACGGCGCGGTGATCGGGCGGTGATGATGGCCGCAGATGATGCGGCGCACCTGCCGGTGCTTGCTCAGTATCGCCGCCAGCGCATTGGGCTCGTGCAGGTTGATGGTGTCCATCAGCCGGATGCCGCAGGCAAACGGGGGGTGGTGCATGCCGAGCATGGTCGGCTTGTCCGGCGCCGCGGCCAGCGTCGCGTCGAGCCAGGCGAGGCGGCGGGGGCACAGCACGCCATGGGCCGCCCCGGGCACCACCGTGTCGAGCATGACCAGCCGCACCGGCAGGTCATCGACCACGTACTGGACGAATTCCGGGTCGGCCAGCACGCCGGGCAGGTGGCCGAGCCGGTCGCGCAGCACCTCGCGCCGGTCGTGGTTGCCGGGAATGACATAAACCGCAAGCCCCTCGGCGAGCAGCGTGCGGCCGAGGATCGCGGCCACCTCGTCATATTCCGGGCCGGTGCCGCCATCGGTGAGGTCGCCCGTGATGACGACGGCATCCGCCCGCGGGCGAAAATTGCGCACCGCGCGCATCGCCCGCTCGGCCAGCATGTTGGTCTCGCAGGTGCGCATGGCCGGCTGCCCATGCGGGCGGCAATGCAGGTCGGTCAGCTGGATCAGGATCATTTTCTTGTCCGTTGCCGTGTGCGTGGAAAGCCTAGCAGGAAGGGGGAAACTGCCCAGCCCCCCTTCCCCGCGGCGGTCAATGCGGCAGCTTCAGCGCGGTCTGCTGCACATAGGGCAGAAGCAATGCATCGGCGTCCTTCTGCGCGATCTTCATCGCCTCGGCGGCATGCTCCTTGCCCGACAGAACCCGCTGCACCTGGTC
>JAGXAV010000557.1 GCA_018971455.1 Rhodospirillales bacterium | reverse complement strand
GCCGCTGACCTCATCTTGACCAGTCCGGTCGAAGCCCCGCTGGTGCGGCGCGGCGCCACCCCGCTTACCACCGTGACGGCGGCGGCGCCCGGGGCGGTGATGGCCTGCGTCTCGGCGCCGAGCGATCGCATCGGCACGGTCGGCGGCGTCAATCTTGGCGTCGACGTCAAGAGCGTGGCCGCGCTGCTGGATGATCGCTGGCAGCGCGCAGCGGCGCCACGGGCCGCGTGGGCCGCGATCGCGCGGGCAGGGATGCGGTTTGAGAACTGGGAGAATTGCGGCGTCAAGCTCGAGGGGCGCCCCTCACCAGCCTCCATCCTCGTCACCCGCGCCGATGGCAGCTATGCGGACGACGTCAATGACGGAAATCCGGCGACCACCTTCTTCCTCGTGCCGCGCCGCTACGCGGCCGACCGGGTGGCGGCGATGCTGAGCCGGGCGGGAGACCTCGACGAGACGGAGGGCGGGGAGAAGATGCGGGTATTCCTCTCGGTCTTCCGCGACGGGCCGCACACCCTGCTTGTCGAGCAGGGGATTCCCCTCCGCGCGGCCACGACCGCGCGGAAGGGGTTCATCGCCCTGTACGTCGAGCGCCAGGCGCCCTGATCATGCGGATGCCAGCGCCTTGATCGGCGGCCGCACATCGGCCGGCAGGGGCGAGACATAGGGTGTGACGGCCATGCGCGCGGCATGGTCCGCCTTGGCCTGCTCGACGAGGGCGGGGTTCTCCAGCGCATCGACCGCGGTGCTCGCCATGATCTTGGCGACATGGATCAGCCCCTTGTGCGCGATGCCGGACTTGCCCTGGGCGGTGAGCTGCCAGGAATGCCCGGGCGTGCCGATGGCGTAGGTCGCGCCGCGCGCCTGCACGGTCGGCACCGCCCAGCTGACGTCGCCCACATCGGTGCTGCCCATCATCGGCGCGCCCTTGGCATCGAGCGGGACGATGACGTCGCACAGCGGGGTGTCCGGCTTCACCGCCATGCCGACGCGACGGTAGGAGCTGGAGATGTCCTCCGCACTCAGCGTCTCCTGGAACTTCGCCGCCAGGCGCTTGTCCTCGTCGTCGAAGGGCGGCGGTCCGAGGCGCGTCATCGCCTGGTACATGCTGCGCTCGAGCGGCACGTTCGCCAGCAGGTTGGAGACCGCGCTGATGGTGGTGAAGCTCACCTTCGTCTCGGTCATCAGGGCGGCGCCCTCGGCCACTTTCTTGACCCGCGCGATCAGCGGCAGCAGCTCGCCGAGCTCGCGCGCGCGGATGGCGTAGCGCACCTTGGCGGTGGCCTGCACCACGTTCGGCGCGATGCCGCCGCCATCGAGCATGGCGTAATGGATCCGCGCGTCGGAGGGCATGTGCTCGCGCATGTAGTTCACGCCGACATTCATCAGCTCGACCGCATCGAGCGCCGAGCGGCCGAGATGCGGGGCGGCGGCGGCGTGGCTCGCGCGGCCGGTGAAGGTGAAATCGACGCGCGTGTTGGCCAGGCTCATTGCATCGTTCACGCCGGTGAAGGCGGAGGGGTGCCATGAAATCGCGATGTCCACATCGTCGAAGCAGCCCTCGCGCACCATGAACGCCTTCGCCGCACCGCCCTCCTCGGCCGGGCAGCCGTAATAGCGCACGCGGCCGGGCAGCTTGTGCTCGGCGAGGTAGTCCTTCACCGCGGTTGCCGCGAGCAGCGAGGCCGAGCCGAGCAGGTTGTGCCCGCATCCATGGCCCATGCCGTCGCCGGGGAGCGGCCGCGGCTCGGCCACGCCGGCTTCCTGGCTCAAGCCCGGCAGCGCGTCGTATTCCCCGAGAATGGCGATCACCGGCCCGCCTTCGCCCGCCTCGCCCATGATGGCGGTGGGAATGCCCGCGAGATTTTCGGTGATGCGGAAGCCATCCCGCTCCAGCATGCGGCGATGCTCGGCGCAGGATTTGTATTCGTTGTAGGCGATCTCGGGCATGTCCCACACGCGATCGGCCAGCGCGATGTAGTCCGGTCCGTGGCGATCGACCAGGCGCCAGACAGGCTCTTCGTTCTGCATTCTCACTTCCTCTCGATCAGGCGGTATGAAGGGCGGCGGCGAGCACCGGGGCGGCGGCGGCCGACATTCG
>JAGXAV010000556.1 GCA_018971455.1 Rhodospirillales bacterium | reverse complement strand
GAGATCGGCCGGCAGATCGGCGCCGTCACCTCGGCCGCCGGCGCGGCGGTGGAGGCGACCGAACAATCCGATCGGATGTTGCGCGAGCTGATCGCTTCGGCCGGCGAAATCGGCAACGTGGTCCAGCTGATCTCGGACATTGCCGGGCAGACCAATCTGCTGGCGCTCAATGCGACCATCGAGGCCGCGCGCGCCGGCGAGGCCGGCAAGGGATTTGCCGTGGTGGCCAACGAGGTGAAGGCGTTGGCGGCGCAGACCCACAAGGCGACGGCGGAGTTCGGCAGCCGCATCGCCGCGATCCGCGCCTCGACCAGCGACGCCGCGCGCGCCATCACCGGCGTCAGCAGCGCGATCGAGCGCGTGCATGTCGCCGCCGCCGAGATCGCCAGCTCGATCAACCAGCAGGGCACCGCCACGCGTGAGATCGCCGCGGCCGTGCAGTCGGTGTTCATCGCCACCGGCGGCGTCACCCAGGCGATGGGCGAGCTGTCCGGCGTCGCCGACCAGGCCGGCGCCAGCAGCCTCTCCGTGCTCGGCGCGGCCGACGATGTGCACCGCCAGACGGTGACGCTGCGCGAGGAGGTCGATCAGTTCCTCGTCGCAGCACAGGCCGCGGACGATGACCGCCGCAAATACGAACGCGTGCCGGCGCCCGGCCTGCAGGCTCAGCTCCGCTACGGTCCGCAATTCGAGAACCGAACGGCGCCGCTGGCGGCCATCGACCTCTCGCGCAGCGGCATCGCGCTACGCGGAGAGGTCGCCATCCAGGCCGGCGAAGAGGCGCAGCTCCACATTCCAGGCATCGATGCGCCCATCCCGGCCCGGGTCGCCCGGACGGCGGCGCAAACCATTGGCCTGGTCTTCCGGCAGGACGCGCGGACGCTCGGGCTCGTCGATCAGGTCATGGCGCGCCTGCCGCAGGCCCCGGCCGTCGCACCGGTACGCGCCGCGTAACCCGCTCTTACAGCGCGATCTGGACCTTCATGGCCTTTTTCCGGTCGGAGGCGAGGTTGAAGCCCTGGACGGCGTCATCGATCGGCACGGTGGCGCTGAGCAGGGGGGCCACGTCGATCGCGCCGCTGGCGATGAAATCCACCGCCCAGGCGAACTCCTCATGGAAGCGGAACGTGCCGCGCAGCGCGATCTCCTTGGCCACCACAAGGTTCAGCGGCAGCGCCGTCTCCCCGCCGATGCCGATCTGCACGATGGTCGCACCCGGGCGCGCGGCATGCAGCGCGCCGACCAGCGCCGGCCCCGCGCCGGAGGCCTCGAACACCACGTCGAAATACCCCTTGTCAGCGGCGAAGCGCTCCAACCCAGCGGGGTCCTCGCGCAGGTTGAGCGCGAGGTCCGCGCCGATGCGCCGCGCCACCGCCAGCGGCTCGGCGACGAGGTCGGTCGCCACCACCTCGCGCGCCCCGGCATGGCGCGCCACCAGGATCGCCAGCGCCCCGATCGGCCCGGTGCCGGTGACCAGCACGCGCCTGCCCAGCAACGGCCCGGCCTGGCGCGCGGCATGCAGGCACACCGCCAGCGGCTCGGCGAAGGCGGCGTGCTGGAGGGAGACCCCCTCCGGCACCACCACCGCCTGCGCCGCCTCGCAGACCAGGATCTCCCGGAAGCCGCCCTGCACATGGGGCATGCGCATGGCGCTGCCGTAGAAGCGCATCTCCAGGCAATGCTGGGCCTGGCCCTCCAGGCAGTAGCGGCACGCCCCGCAGGGCCGGCTCGGGTTCACCGCCACGCGCATGCCCGGCGCCAGCGTGCGCACCGCCGAGCCGATCTCGATCACCTCTCCGGCGATCTCGTGGCCGAGGATCATCGGCTCGCGCACCCGCACCGTGCCAAAGCCGCCATCGTGGTAGTAATGCAGGTCCGAGCCGCAAATGCCCCCGGCGCGGATGCGCAGCTTCACCTCATGCGCACCAACCGCAGGAACAGCCGCCTCCTCAACCCGAAGATCATGCGCCGCATGGATCACAACCGCCTTCATCGAAGACTCCTCAAAATCCCCCAATACGATGGCGGGTCTCGGCGCTGAACAGCACGGCCTCGGCCAGGTTAAGGCGGACTCCGACCTTCTCGCCCGGGCGCAGTTCGCTGT
>JAGXAV010000555.1 GCA_018971455.1 Rhodospirillales bacterium | reverse complement strand
TCCCCCTCTCCCGCTTGCGGGAGAGGATGGCCAATCGCTTGCCACGCTCCGCCGCGTTTTCGGCTTTCCGGCCTTCCGCGGCCTGCAAGCGCCGGCGATCGCGCATGTGCTCGCGGGCGGCGACGCGCTGGTGCTGATGCCGACCGGCGGCGGCAAGAGCGTGTGCTACCAGGTGCCGGCCCTGGTGCGGCCGGGCATGGCCATCGTGGTCTCTCCGCTGATCGCGCTGATGGACGACCAGGTGGCCGGGCTGCGCCAGCTCGGTGTCGCGGCCGGCGCGCTGCATTCCGATCTCGACCCCGACGAGCAGCGCCGCATCGGCCGCGCGCTCGACGCGGGCGCGCTCGATCTCATCTACGTCTCGCCCGAGCGGCTGCTGAGTTCCGGCACGCTGGAGCGCCTGCAACGCCAGGAGATCTGCCTGCTGGCCATCGACGAGGCGCATTGCGTCAGCCAGTGGGGCCACGAGTTCCGGCCCGAATACCGCGAGCTCGCCAGCCTGGCGCGCCACTTCCCCGGCGTGCCGCGGGTGGCGCTGACCGCCACCGCCGATCCACGCACGCGCGCCGATATCCTGCATGCGCTGGACATGGAGGGGGCGGAGGTCTTCGTCGCCAGCTTTCACCGCCCCAACCTCACCATCGCCGCCGCGGGCAAGAGCGGCGAGACCGCGCAGCTGCTCGACCTGCTCTCCCGCCACCCGGGCGAGGCCGGCATCGTCTATTGCGGCAGCCGCAACAAGACCGAGCGCATCGCGGCCTCGCTGCGCGCGAAGGGGTTCGCGGCCGTCGCCTTCCATGCCGGGCTGCCGGCCGAGGAGAAGCGCGCCGCGGCGGCGCGCTTCCGCTCCGGCGAGGCGGTGGTGGTGGTGGCGACGATTGCCTTCGGCATGGGCATCGACCGGCCGGATGTGCGCTTCGTCGCCCATCTCGACATGCCGGACAGCCCGGAGGCGTACTACCAGCAGATCGGCCGCGCCGGGCGCGACGGCGACCCCTCGGAGACGCTGCTGCTCTATGGCGGCGAGGATATCGCCCGCGCCCGCTATTTCCTGCAGGGCTCGGCCGCGCCGGAGGCGCAGAAGCGGGTGATGCGCGAGCGGCTGGAGAGCATGATCGCGCTGACCGAAACGCCGGAATGCCGCACCCGCGCGCTGCTGGCATGCTTCGGCGAGGAGATGGGTGCGGCGTGCGGGCATTGCGACAATTGCCTGAGCCCGGCGCAGGTCTTCGACGGCACGACGGAGGCGCAGAAAGTGCTCTCGGCCGTCTATCGCACCGGCCAGCGTTTCGGCGCGGTGCATGTGGTGGCCGTTCTGACCGGCAAGGCCACCGACACGGTGGTGCAATGGAGCCACGACACGCTGCCGGTGTTCGGCATCGGCAGGGACCGTCCGGAGGCGTTCTGGCGCGGCGTCATCCGCCAGCTCATCGCCCGCGGCGCGTTGCAGGTGGAGAGCGGCACCTTCGCGACTTTGCGCCTTGGCGCCGAGGTGGCGCGCCCGATCCTGCGCGGCGAGGTGGCGGTGATGCTGCGCGCCGAGGCCGACCGGCCGCGCGAACGGCGCGGCGCAAGGCGCGACGGGTCAACCGCGAGCGCGGCGACGGCCGGCGATCCCGGCCTGTTCGAGGCGCTGCGCCAGTGGCGCGCCGGCGAGGCCAAGGCGCAATCCCTGCCGCCTTACGTCATCTTCCACGACGCGGTGCTGCGCGAGATCGCCGCCATCCGCCCGGACGGGCTCGATGCGCTCGCCGAGGTCAAGGGCGTCGGCGCCTCGAAGCTCGCGCGCTACGGGGCGGCGGTGCTGGCCGTGCTGCGCAAGGCAGGGTGAGGGCTGGAGCAGCGTCCGATCTGATGATTCCATCAGGTCGGATCGTGCTCTACGCGGCGCTGCTCGGCCGCGCCTTCACCCGCGCGAACCAGGCATTGATGTTGGCCAGCGCGGGATCGAGCGGCTGGCCGACGGCGGCGCCGAAATTGAGGAAGGCGTAGAGCAGGATATCGGCCAGCGTGAAGCGGCTGCCGCAGATCCATTCCTTGCCCGCCATCAGCCCGTCGAGCCAGGCCAGCTTCTCCTGGGCGATCTGCTTGAAATCATCGGCCGCCTGCGGAATG